>WTIG01000028.1 GCA_011522825.1 Puniceicoccaceae bacterium | reverse complement strand
TGAGCCACATTAATGAGGATTTAGATGACGACATCGAAGCCGATGAAACCATGAAATGGGAAGAAGAAGGGGAGGAAGAGGAAGATAATTTCGAAGAAATGACTTCCCCTCCAGATGAGTAATTCTTTTGAGTAAGTAGCCTACTTTAGTTGCATCCAACACACATATTCTGAACCCTTGGGTCTGCATTCGTAATGTGCTGTAGGTGTAAAGGATTCTAATAGGTTAAAATCCTTTCCAAAGTATTTTTCGACGGCTTCTCTATCAATCTTATATGGAGGACCTTCTGAATCAATCTGACCTGGTTCTTTCAGAAAAAATACTGAAAGAAAATACCCTTTAGGCTTTAGCATGTTCACTAAATTTTCTACATAGCTCTGTCTTAGATCAGGCGTGATAGCACAGAAGAAAGTATGTTCTACGACCCAGTCAAAACTTTGACTGTAGTCTTCAGATAAATTAAAGAAATCGGCTACTCTATAGGATTCATTATTCACAACATCCATTGCTCTCGCTTTACTGATAGCCGTCTGAGAAATATCTATTCCTGTGACCTGACTATTGTGGCTTGCGAGAAGTCGTACATCATGCCCAAGTCCACAACCTAGAACTAAGCCTCCTCCCTCTAGGCTATTTTTCTGTAACCATTCAGCTATTGCTGGAGAAGCATAGCCCTTATCCCAAGGAGTCAACCCTTCTTGATAAGCTTTTTCCCAATCTTTCATACAATTATCTAGACTGTAAACGTATCTTGTTGAATTGATTATTTCGACACAAATCCATGACTTCTGTAATCACTTTGAGCTCAGTTGCCTCATCTGCCATGATCAGTATACTTAGATCATCCTTCATTTTACTTGTAGCGATTAAGGCTTCGCTCAGTTGTTGATTCGAAACTGAAATTCCATTGTAAAATAGTCCCCCAGATGCATCAATGGCTATTAAG
This sequence comes from Puniceicoccaceae bacterium, assembly GCA_011522825.1. GTDB lineage: Bacteria > Verrucomicrobiota > Verrucomicrobiia > Opitutales > Coraliomargaritaceae. The sequence continues at coordinate 2,822 of WTIG01000028.1, read as the reverse complement.
ATTTGTTCATCTATTTGATTAATGCCTGCTGTTTTTATTTCAGGCATTGTAATATTTAATACCTTAATTTCTTTAAACTGCATGGTCACAATAAAGAAAAAAAGCAAAACTGTTAAGACATCAACCAATGGTACAATGTTAACGTACAGTTTTCTTTGACGACGCTTAATATACGGCATTATTCAACTCGTTCTTTAAAAAGCAGACTTTCAATGGATAGCTCAATTTGCTGACTTATAACATCGATACGCCTTTGAAAAAATGAATGCATAGCTAGAGATGGGATGGCTATTAGTAGCCCCAAAAGTGTTGTATTCAAGGCTATGGCAATTCCACTAACAAAAGAACTCGGGTCAAAAAATTCCAATTCTGGAGAAAATGTACCAAAGACACTAGTCAGCCCAAAAACAGTTCCCAATAAACCAATTAAAGGTGCAATACCTGTGATCACTTCTAAGATAAATAAACCACGCTCTAGTCGCCCTACTTCAAGTTGGACAAATGCCTTAAGCATCTTTTCATCTTTGGCATGACGGTTACTGTTAAAAAATTCAAGTAAACGACCGGCTAGAGAAGCTTTCGTATAGTTAACAGAATTTATGCTTCCTGATAATACCTCATCGAGAAAACCATTCGGAAAAATAACGGACTTCCTTAAAGAAAAATAACGTTCAATGGAAATATAAGTCGCTAAAATCGAGCATAGCAACAACGGGAAAAAAAATAATCCAGTTTGATTTATAAATTCCATTTATTAATGCATGTACTCAAGACCTGAAACAATTGAGTCTACTTCAACATTACCTTCAAGTAATTCATTCAAGGAATCAAAGCTACCATCTAATAAACTCTTTCTGGCATCGCCTTTAATTGTACATTCGAAAGAATACTCGCCTACATTGACTTTTAGGGCTTCTAAATCAATGGATACTGCAAGTTCTGGATTATGATCAATCAACTCTGCGATTTGTTTGCGGTCCTCATTTCCAACAGCGACGCATACCACACCGAGATTCGTTGAATTCCCAAAAAAGATTTCAGCAAAACTTCCAGCAATAACTGCTTTAAACCCTGCTTTCTGAATCGATTGAGGAGCATGCTCACGAGAGCTTCCACAACCGAAATTATTTCCGCTGACGATAATGGTTGCTTCTGAAAAGCGGTCATCATTCAGATTATGCTCTTTTTTTGATCCATCCTCATTGTATCTTACGTCGTAAAATAAATATTCGCCAAGCCCATCAAATGTTATGCATTTCATGAATCTAGCAGGAATGATTCTATCGGTATCCACATCGTCACCCGGTACATAGACGGCTTTACCTTCAAGTTTTTTAATAGAATTATCGTTCATAATAAAATTGATTATAGCTAATACTTATAGCTGATTAAAATTCGAAGACTTCTCTTGCGTCGGAAACTTCTCCAGTAACTGCTGCAGCAGCAACCATGATTGGACTCATGAGCAGTGTTCTTCCTGTAGGGCTTCCTTGTCGTCCTTTGAAATTTCGATTTGAGGAACTTGCGCAGAGTTGGTTACCAATGAGTTTATCAGGATTCATCGCTAAACACATAGAACAGCCTGCGCCTCTCCACTCAAAGCCTGCTTCTGTGAAAATTTTATCTAAGCCTAAAGATTGAGCAATCTGAGCCACCACTTGCGAACCAGGAACAACGATCGCCTTCACACCTTCAGCCACTTTTTTCCCCTTAAGGTAATGTGCAACTTCCTTGAGGTCTGATAGTCGTCCGTTTGTACAAGATCCCAAAAAGGCTACATCGATCTTCTTGCCCTTGAGTTCAGAGCCACCCTCAAAAGACATATGCTCTAATGCTTCCGCAATCGAGGCTCTTGCTGACTGGGTTTCGCCTGATTCAATAGTTGGTATACATTCATTAATACCGATTCCTTGACCTGGAGTAATCCCCCATGTCACGGTTGGTTGAATTTCATTAGCATCAATCGTTACAATATCATCATAATGACAATCGGCATCTGAAGCAAAATTCTTCCAACGCTCAACTGCTTGATCAAAATCAGAATCTTTCGGGCAGTATTTTCTTCCTTTAAGGTATTCAAAAGTCGTCTCATCAGGATTCACATAGCCTACTCGGGCACCCCCTTCAATGGACATATTACAAACTGTCATTCTTTCCTCCATGGAAAAGCCATCAAAGACTTCTCCTCCGTACTCGTAAGCAAATCCAGTACCGCCATTTGTTCCTAAGATACGAATAATATGTAAGATTACGTCTTTTGCGTATACGCCTGGGGCTAACTTTCCATTCACATTTATTCGGCGAACCTTCAATTTATTTAGAGCAATCGTCTGAGTTGCCAATACATCTCTTACTTGGCTAGTGCCGATACCAAAAGCAATCGCACCAAAAGCACCATGAGTTGAAGTGTGTGAATCACCGCAAGCAATTGTTGTTCCTGGCTGAGTAATGCCCTGCTCTGGTCCGACAATATGCACAATACCTTGATGTCCTGTATTTGTATCAAAAAAAGTTATGTCATTTTTAGCACAATTGTTTCTTAGCTCCTCAATCATTCCTTGAGCTAAAGAATCACTGTAAGGCTCAACCGCCTCATTAGTAGGCACGATGTGATCTACCGTAGCAAAAGTACGTTTAGGAAAGCGTACAGGCAAACCTCGCTCTCGGAGCATACCAAAGGCTTGTGGACTTGTTACCTCATGAATAAGGTGCGTTCCTATTAATAATTGAGTCTGACCATTCGATAGTGTTTTTACCGAATGTGCCTCCCATACTTTCTCGAATAACGTTTTACCCATAAAAACTTAAATAAAAATTAAACT
>WTIG01000014.1 GCA_011522825.1 Puniceicoccaceae bacterium | reverse complement strand
CATAAAAAGAGCAGAAATATTAAGAAATAATTTTAAAAAACTTCCTTCACTTAATTTTGACAAATAATTGGAACAGTATTAGCTTGTAGAAAGTAATTATGGAACCACTTAATAATTTCACGCCACGTGCACAGCAAGTATTAGCTTTATCAAGAAAGGAAGCTGAACGCTTCAATCATAACTACGTTGGAACTGAGCACTTATTGCTTGGACTAATTAATCTAGGCCAAGGTGTTGCGGTCAATGTCTTGCAAAAGATGGACCTAGACCTTCAGACAGTCAGGCTCGCAGTAGAAAAACAGGTAGGAATCGGCCCAGAATCAAAGCCATTAGGGGCAATCCCTTACACTCCAAGAGTTAAAAAAGTCTTAGCATTATCTGGTAAGGAAGCTAAGTTGCTAAACCATTCATATGTTGGTACAGAGCATATTCTTTTAGGCCTTTTAAGAGAGGGCGAAGGAGTAGCGGCCAGAGTCTTGAAATCTCTCGATATAGACATTGAGCGTTGCAGAAATGAAGTTTTATCTGAATTGGATCCTAATTTTTCAGGTGAAGTAGAATCATCTACGGTCAGTGCTTCAGCAGAAGAAGATAATAAAGAGTCTAAGACCCCAGCCCTCAAGGCTTTTGGTAGAGATTTGACTGAGCTTTCTAAAAATGGAGAGTTAGATCCTGTAATTGGTCGTCAGCACGAAATCCAGAGGGTAGTGCAGATACTCTGTCGTAGAACAAAGAATAACCCAGTTTTAATTGGTGAGGCTGGCGTAGGGAAAACGGCTATTGCCGAAGGATTAGCCCATGAAATTAATTCAGGTTTAGTTCCTGAAATACTTGAGAATAAACGTGTCATAACTTTGGATCTAGCACTTATGGTAGCCGGCACAAAGTATAGAGGGCAATTTGAAGAAAGAATCAAAGCCGTCATGGATGAAATTCGTCGTGCGAAAAATATCATTATTTTCATTGATGAATTACACACAATCGTTGGTGCAGGAGCTGCTGAGGGTGCTATGGATGCTTCTAACATCTTTAAGCCTGCGCTCAGTCGAGGAGAGCTTCAATGTATCGGTGCTACTACTCTATCAGAGTACCGTAAGTTCATTGAAAAGGACAGTGCTCTTGATCGTCGATTCCAGTCTGTGAAGGTAGATGCACCATCAATCGAAGACTCTGTTCTTATTTTAAAAGGTATTCGTAATAAATACGAAGAACACCACAATGTATCTTATACAGATGAATCCTTAGAGCTAGCTGTAAAACTATCTGAACGATACATCACATCTAGATTTCTTCCAGATAAAGCCATTGATATTCTTGATGAGGCTGGCGCACGTGCACGAATTGATTCAATGAAACGTCCTCCTGATCTCGATTCTATGACAGATGAAATTGAAGCTGTGTGTACGAAAAAAGAAGAAGCGATTTCTAAGCAGCTATTTGAGGAAGCGGCTAAACACCGTGATGAAGAAAAGAAACTTCGTGAAACGCAAAAACAATTCATCGAAGATTGGAAAAAAGAACGAGCAGAAAAAGAGATACTAGTCGACGATGAAGCTATGCTAAAAATTGTGTCCGATTGGACTGGCATTCCGTTGTCACGAATGGAACAAAAAGAGAGCAAGAAATTACTCAATTTAGAAAATGAGCTCAGGGCAGAGGTTATCGGACAAGAGAAAGCCACAGAAGTTATTGCTAAGGCATTAAGGCGCTCACGGGCTGATTTAAAAGATCCTAAGCGTCCTATAGGATCATTCATGTTCCTTGGGCCAACAGGTGTTGGTAAAACTTTATTAGCTAAAATACTAGCAAAACATATGTTTGGTGATAGTGACTCCATTATCCAAATTGATATGTCTGAATACATGGAGAAGTTCTCTGTCTCACGTTTAGTTGGTTCACCTCCAGGATATGTTGGACATGACGAAGGCGGGCAACTAACAGAAGCAGTCCGTAGAAAGCCTTACTCAGTCGTACTTTTTGATGAAATTGAAAAAGCACACCCAGATGTTGTTCAATTATTGCTCCAAGTATTGGAAGAGGGTCGTTTGACAGATAGTTTAGGCCGAAAAATTGATTTTAGAAATACCATTTTGATTATGACCTCTAATGTCGGTGCGGACATCCTTCAGAAAGATACTTCAATGGGTTTTGGTATGGAAGTGAACGCCGACAGTGAATACGAAAAAATACGTGACAAAATCTTAGATGAAACAAAACGTATTTTTAAGCCAGAATTTCTCAATCGCTTAAATGACTTAGTTATCTTCCGTTCATTAAGAATGGAAGACATGAGTGCGATTGTAGATTTGGAATTGCGTAATCTTTCTAACCGATTGAAGGGGCAGGAGCTATTCTTTGACCTAGATGATTCAGCTAAAGAATTCATTATAGATAAAGGCTATGATGATAAATTTGGTGCACGCCCTTTAAAGAGAGCGATTGAACGATTCCTTGAAGATTCCTTGGCAGAAGCCATATTAGAAGGTTCTATTAAAAGAGGCGAGAAGATCAAAGTGTCCTTAAATGAAGCGAAGGATGGACTCACCTTTAATCAAGATAGTTTAGCCTCTAAGGCTAGTCATTAGTCGAACTCAGCAAGTCTGATAATAGTCTAAAAGCCTGAGATGCATCTTGGTAAAAAAGTATTATGATGACAGTGCTATTTGTTCCGTTATCGTAAGATTGTAAGCATCTAATCCAACGACTTTCCTTGGATTGTCAGTAAGGATTTTGATTTGATTCAATCCGAGATCGGCCAATATTTGTGCGCCAATTCCATAATCTCTAGGATCCATTTTAGGCGGGCTGATTTGTTCAGATGTTAAGATATCTTTAAGGAACTTAATTCCGCCATGTTTTTGTTCGATATAAACAAATACGCCGTGTTTGGCTTCAGCTATCTTTTTAAGTGCTTGGTCCAGATTCTTATGACCTTGTGTGCCTAACTGCTTAAATAGGTCAGATAGTCTATACTCACTGTGTACCCTTACTAATGTTGGCTCTTCGCACAGTTCACCCATAGAAAGGGCAATGTGCTGTCGATCGTCTAAAATACTTTTATATAAGTGAAAATCGAATTCACCATATTCAGTTTGAATTTTTTTAGATGAGATACGTTTGATTAAACATTCTTTCTCATGCCTGAATTCAATGAGTTGAGCGATTGAGATAAGCTTAAGTTGGTGTTTTTTCTTAAATTCAACAAGGTCTGGTAATCTGGCTAAGCTTCCATCTTCATTTAATATTTCACAAATTACACCCGATGGGTTTAATCCAGCTAATACGGCTAAATCAACCGCTGCTTCAGTGTGACCTGCACGTTGTAGAACCCCGCCAGCCTTAGCTCTTAATGGAAATACATGGCCAGGTTGAACTAAGTCTTCTGGTGTTGAATTTGGGTCACTTAAAATTTGAATGGTTTTCGCCCGATCGTGAGCACTGATACCTGTACTGATACCTTCAGCCGCATCGACTGAAATGGCAAAATCAGTTTGGTGTGATTCACGATTTTCAGAAGACATAGGGTTGATGCCCAAGCTTCTTAGTTGTTCAGCTTGCATGGGGACGCATATCAAACCCCTAGCATGCAGAATCATTTGGTTGATACTTTCTGCGGTAGCTTTCTCGGCTGCTAAAATTAAATCACCTTCATTTTCTCTAGCTTCATCATCCGTAACGATCACTGGCTTACCTGCAGCAATATCCTTAATAGCACTTTCAATACTATCAAAAGGATCATTTTCTGTTTCCGACTTATTATTCATGTTTAACTAAAGAGTATGTATACGGA
>WTIG01000066.1 GCA_011522825.1 Puniceicoccaceae bacterium | reverse complement strand
ATCAGCGATTAGCCCAATAACGGTTGCAAATAGTGATCAAATCAGAGTGGGGGATGTCGTTTTTGCAATTGGAAATCCTCTAGAAGTAGGCATTACCGCTACGCAAGGAATTGTATCCGCAACTGGCCGTCATTCATTAGGCATTCTTGGGCAAGGTGCTTATGAGGATTTCATTCAAACAGATGCTTCTATTAATTTAGGAAATTCAGGCGGTGCATTAATTGATGCTTATGGGCGACTTATTGGCATTAACACTGCGATTTTTTCTAGATCAGGTGGCAGTATTGGAATCGGTTTTGCGATTCCTGTAAATATAGCCCTAGATGTTATGAAAAAGTTAGTCGAAGTTGGCGAAGTACCACGAGGGCTATTGGGCCTTTATTCAGAAAATGTGACTTTAGATATCGCAGAAGCATTTGGCTTAGATTCAACAGACGGTGCTTTAGTGGTTCAGGTGATAGAAGGATCCCCTGCAGCAATTGCGGGCATTGCTCACGGTGATGTAATTATCAAGATCAATGACGAAAATATAAAATCTTCTCAAGATTTGCGATTAAAAGTCTCACAAATGAGTCCTGGTTCAGAAGTGGTTGTATATTTGTATCGAGATGGAGAACTACTAGAGATCGCAGTTATTTTAGGAGATGTTGAGGATAATTATGCAAAAAATGGTGAGGAATCAATTCTTGAGGGCGTTACTTTAAAGTATTTAGATCAAGAGACACGAGTCAGCTTATCGGTACCTGAAAAGATTTCTGGCGTGTTAGTTGCCGACATTTCTGCAAAATCGCCTTATGCGCAAATCATGCGTCCAAATACTATCATCATGGAGGTTAATGGACAGTCGGTTACAGAACCTAAAGATATAGGCAAGTATGTCGACAAAGAGAAAGCTAACCGATTTTACATTTGGTATAACGGACGTGTCCGTTACTTGGTGATTAGATTCTAGTGAATTAAACTGCACCAACTTTTTTCCAGAGGGCATTGATGATAGCTTCATCGATGCCTTCTTTCGTTTGTGCATTACCTATAGATTGCATCAGCACAAAGCGAATACCACTTGCACGATTTTTTTTGTCCTTAGAGATGGCATTGTTGAGTGCCTCAATAGCTAGTGGGTAATTCAAGACGGTGGGTAAACCATTCTCAGTTAGCAATTGGACGGTTTGTTCTGTATCCGATTCGTTAAAGGTCGAGTAGGTCAATTCGGATAGCTGACAGGCTAAATTTAGCCCTACAGCAATGGCTTCACCATGTAGATAGTCCCCATAGCCAGCAACATTTTCTATGGCATGACCAAAAGTATGTCCTAAATTCAGCAATGCACGTCCATTAGTATCGGCTATTTCTTTTTCGTCATTTGCGACAATCTCCGCTTTTATTTCACAGCATCGACGAATGATTGAAGGTAAAGACGGATTATCAAAACACATTGTCCCGATACTAGCCAGTTGATCGAACAAAGCTTTGTCGGCTATAAGACCATATTTAATGACTTCTGCCATGCCTGCTGAAAATTGATTCCTCGGTAAAGTTTCAAGAAATTTTTGATTGATGAAAACGGCTTGTGGTTGCCAAAAGGCCCCGACTAGATTTTTGCCTTCTGGTAAATTAATCCCTGTTTTACCGCCCACTGAACTATCGACCATTGCAAGTAAACTGGTCGGTATTTGGTAAAATTGAATACCCCTTAAGTAAGAAGCTGCGACAAAGCCAGCTAAGTCACCTATTACACCACCGCCAAAAGCAAAAATCGTTGCGTCTCTGTTAGCAGAATGAGTCGCCAAAAAAGAGAGGATTTTTTCATAGTGCTCGATTGATTTAGAGGTTTCGCCTTCGGGGACTGTGTAAATATGTGTTTTTGGTATTCCTAAATTCTCAATATAATCTGAATATATGGAGTGTAGGTTTGAATCTGTAATTAGATAACAGGCTTTGTTTTGTTGATGTAAGCCATCTATAGTCGCTTTTAAAGTGCCATCCTCTGAATTGAAGTGGATAGGGTAAGACCGATCTTCTAAAAGTACGTTTAATGTTTCAGTCATGATTCAAATTTCTCAAACAATGCTTTCGTATATTTCGCAATATTGAAAGGATAAAAATCATCGGGTTGCTCTCCAGTTCCAATAAAATAAATCGGTATTTTGAGGGCTTGGTAAATCCCCACAAGCGAACCGCCTCTACTGGTCCCGTCTAATTTTGTTATAATAAGCCCATGAATTGGGATCACTTCATTAAAGGCTTTCGCCTGATCAATAGAGTTAGAACCAAGACTTCCATCTATAACTAGCCAATTCTCAATGGATACTGATTCGTCCTGTTTTTTTAAAACCCGATCCAGTTTTTCCAATTCATTCATTAAATTCTTTTTTGTATGTAAGCGTCCAGCGGTATCAATAATTAGAAGATCATGAGCTCTTTTTTTTGCGGCTAGTAAGCTATCATAGGCAACGGCTGCCGAATCTGCTCCATGGTGACTTGAAATCAGTTCGAGATTTAATCGCTCCGACCAAGATTTTATTTGCTCATTAGCGGCCGCCCTAAAGGTGTCGCAAGCACTGAGCAGAACCGAACCACCTTGCTTTTGTATGCTATGAGCAAGTTTCGCCGAAGACGTTGTTTTACCCGCTCCATTGACGCCAATCAACATTATGACTTTAGGTTTTTTCTCAAAGGGAAAAGCTAAGGATTTTTCAGAACCATTTAATTGTTCTTGGATAATTGTTTCTGCAAGCTTGAGCGGGTCTGTGTTATCGCCCTTCGTCTGCTTTTTTAAATTTTTTTCAATCGCCTCAATGATTTTTTCTACTGTCTCGGTTCCAAAATCAGCGGTATATAACAAAGACTCTAGTTCTTCTATACTTTCAGCATCTAAAGTCTTTGACTTGAAAATGCTATTTAGATTATTTGCAAATTTTTTAAAAACCCCTATCATAAGGCATTAATCATTAGCTTTTCTTAAAGGTCTTTGGATACTCTTTTTTACCTCATCCAATATACCATTGATAAAGCGCTTTGATTCTAAATTTGAAAAAGTTTTTCCTAAATCAATGGCCTCATTAATAGAGACAATAGGAGGGATGTCATCACGGAAAAGTAATTCATAGAGAGCGAGACGTAAAACGGCCAAATCTACTTTAGCAATTCGGTCAAATTTCCAATTTTTTGCCTGTTTAGATATAGCTTCATCGATTTCCGAAATATTTTCAATGGCACCTAAGACCAAGGATTCACCAAAACTATAGTAATCCCTGTTTTCTTCTTGGTTCGAAAAAAATGTACTGACGCTATCCAGTAATTCATCAGGCTTATTGGCTTCCCATTGATAGAGAAATTGAACTGCGGCCATGCGATTAGCCCTTCTTGGATTGGGTTTTTTTATTGATTGTTTTTCGTCCATTTTTCTTTCAGTTGTGCCATTTCTATCGCCGCTAATGCAAATTCCCGACCTCTGTTGACTTTTGAACCACAGCGGTCTTCAGCTTCTTTTTGTGAGTTGGTTACAATAACGCCATTGATTATCGGAATATTTTTTTCCGTTGAAATTTGATTTAGAGCCTTAGCACCTGAATAGGCAATAACCGAATGGTGATCAGTTTCTCCAGCAATGATGACACCTAAAGCGATGATTGCATCCAGGGAATGGCTTTTCTCAATCAGGCTAGCGGCATAAGGCAATTCAGCAGAGCCAGGGACTCGTTCTAAGCAAATCGGCTCAATATCAGACTCTTTGAGTGTATTTAAAGTGTTTTCTATCAGTGCTTCGACCAATATTGTATTATAACGTGCAGCTACAATAGCAATGGAC
>WTIG01000151.1 GCA_011522825.1 Puniceicoccaceae bacterium | reverse complement strand
ATTCTGAGGCGTGCAGTTTGAGAAAGCTTCAAATAACTATCCGCATAAGCAATAAAAGCATTGAGTGCATTTTCGTCATAGGCTTGGCCAGCTTGCTGATCTTTCAAAGCTTTTAATCCGTTTACTATAAGAGCTTCAAAGCTTTGGTATTCATCAATTAAGCGATCGAGTCGCTCACTATTTCCAGTAGGGTGTAAAGACTGCAGTGTATTGTTATAGAGTATTAAGCCATTATAGATTTCAGCAATTTGTCGCTCGTAGGCGGTGCGTTTTTGTGGCTCTGGTTCTATGTTTTGGTAAACGGTTTGTATTTCAGAGAAATAAGGCTGTAGATCATTAAAGGAAAAGTATCGTTTCGATTTTTCAGCGAGTCCTTCTAAGCCTAATTCATCGGGAAATTCTATTTTGAAAACCCGATAAGTATCGGCGATTTCTGGACGCATACAGAGATCCATAAACCATTCGATTGCAGAAAGTTTAGAGCCATCGGGAGCAATGACAGTTTGTTTTCCTGATAGAATTAGTAATGTGTTTCTAGCAACAGAATCGAGTGGCTTAATACGACCGCCAACTTGAACCGGTAGCTCAGAAAAGCCCTGTTTATCGAATTCCGAGTCGATGCGTTCAGCAGAAAACTGGCGAAAAACCGTGCTTAGCGTGATAACTGCGACTACGATATAAATGAATGCTTTCATCTTAGATTAATGCTTAGCCTTTCTTGAAAATTTTATGAAGTGCATTCCAAATTGGAAACACATACCTAAGCCCATGAGCAAAACACTGATGTAGGGTAATAGCCAACCTGGGTTTTTGACTACCTGGAGAATGGAGGTCGTATCTTCATTAGCAAAGGATGCTTGATAAAAGGTGAGTCCTCCATAGCGAAGCGGATGATTCATGTAAATAAGCGCCTTCTGTTTTTTGTTTTGATTTAAATCATTCACAAAAACTTCACTAGAAAAATTATACGGGATTTCTGTACCTGGATACTTTTCGTGCGTAAAGTCCTTTAGCTCGACCGTAAAGGGGTGGTAATAGCGTTTAAATCGGAGTGCGAGTTCTAGACTTAGAGAGTCCGTTTGAATTATTTGCGGGGGAAAGCGGCCATCAATAACATTTGAAACAAGCCAAATTCCAAGAGACTTATCAGAAGCATCTAAAATCTCAATAAATGCAGTAGCCGTATTAATGGCATCTTGTGAATAGTCCACAGGCTGTTCAACCACTTGAAGGTCGATTCTTTCAACGATTCCTTTATTGGCGATCGTTCGATTGAGTGGGCTAGCTCCAGAGGCTTCTGAGGCACGGGCGATTTTTGCATTTGGGTAATAGTGTATAGCTCTAACGCTTAGATCAGAATTCGGTATAGCAACACGTTTTCCTTTTTTAAGCAAATCAGTCGAAATAGTGTGTACGGTATCGAAATCGCTAGCGGATCGATCAATGAATACGAGTTCATTTTCTAAAACGGTTTCGGAGTAGTTGGTTTGCCCGCCTTCATCAATGGCCATTTGGCTTTCTTCGGAAACAATGTCTGTGAGTAGTTCACTGATTAAGAGAAGAATTAATCCAAAATGAATGCAAAATAAGCCACTTTTTTTCCAGGTTAGTTTAAAGCGTGTTGTATGAGCGGCTAATAAATTCAGTAATAGGAATCCGCCAAGAAGATAACCTCCTGGAAGGGGTAATTTAAGCCATTGTAGGTGTATTCCTGCAGGTGCTTGTATTGGGTAAGACCAAACAACAAAGAAACTTTCAAAATAACGTTTTTGAGTTTCCCAAATTCCATATTCCACTTGATCTAAGGTTCCAAAAAATATGAGTACGAGTGATAGAGTCAGTAAAACAACAGTCAGTCGTAAGGAACTAAAAAATTTGAGAATGGGATTCATTAATTCTTAATGGTGTGTATCTTCAATTTGAATACTAGAAAGAAAGCGTTTAAAGGTCTCCACTTCTTCATCAACCGCTAAAATATCGCCCTGCATTTTGATAAACCAAGTCGATCCATGAAAGGGAAGAATGCCTCCAAGAATCGATTGAGTATTGCCTTCAAGTTTGGTGAAATAGCCTTGATGATTTGAAATGACTACTGGAGTGATATTTTCATTGAGCTTTGATTCATCAATCGGGCTTAGCTCAATTTGTTGTCTCCAACGATTGATATTCGCTAATGTACCACCGACATCGCCAGGGAATACAGTGACAGAAACTTCGGCTGTACCGGAAGTATTGTTTATTTTAAAATTGGCCTTACGGATTGAGGAAGGAGGATGTTCGGTCCAACTCTCTGGTGTTTGGTAAGTGATGCCCGAAGCAGAATCAGCGAAGGATTGCATGCCTGGCAATACTTGCATTTCAGGTTCGTTAGTTTGAGGTGCACTTGTAGCGAGGCTTTTTTCTTTGGGTATGGTGTAGCTTTGTACACCTTGTTGTTCACAGGCAGTCAATATAAGTAAACCAATAGTCAGGAGTCCTGCTAATGAGAATTTTAACCACATATCATTATGTTTGTCTGAAGGCATAGAGACAGAATGAGATAAAATATTGGGTTTCGTCAAATCGTTCAGCTTAGGTTTTTTAAATGCTGGGTAAACTCTTATTAGTTATTGAAACGGAAAAGAGTCACATCGCCATCCTGAAAAACGTATTCTTTGCCTTCTAGGCGATATTTGCCTGCTTCTTTAGCATGAAGCACACTTCCAGCTTCGATTAGGTCGTCGTAGGATACGACTTCAGCTTTAATGAACCCGTGTTCAAAGTCAGTATGAATTACACCAGCACATTGGGGGGCTTTCATGCCAATCTTAAAAGTCCAAGCACGAACTTCTTTTTCTCCAGCAGTGAAATAAGAAGCGAGTCCTAAAAGTTTATAGGTAGATCGAATGAGTAGCGATACGCCTGAATCAGAAACCCCAAGCGATTCAAGAAATTCTTTGGCTTCTGTTTCATCAAAATCAATCAACTCTGATTCAACAGAGGCGGAGATCACACAGGTTTCTGCATTGTGGTTTTCTTGGGCAAACTGTTCTACTTTTTTAACGTAAGGATTATTGCTTGGGTCAGCTAAATCATCTTCTGAAACATTGCAGGCATAGAGTACCTTTTTTGCTGAGAGTAGGCAGAGACGTTTTAAGGCAATTTGTTCATCTTCATTCATCGATAATGTGATCGCCGGCTTATTATCGTTCAGATGAGGAAGTAGGCGTTCAATTAAGCTGATTGACTCAACGGCTTCTTTGTCTCCGCTTCGGGCTTTTTTAACTAGCTTCTCTTTTTGTGACTCTAGTGAGCTGATGTCCGAAAGAACAAGTTCGGTGTGAATGATGTCAATGTCTCTCAATGGGTCTATAGAACCCATGTTATGAATGATATCCTCATCTTCAAAGCAACGTACTACATGAACAATAGCATCCACTTCACGAATGTTGGCGAGGAATTTATTGCCCAAGCCTTCTCCTTTACTCGCTCCCTGTACAGTCCTGCAATATCAACAAATTCAATAGCAGCAGGAATAACGGTAGTGGTATTCGCAATTTCTTTCAGTGGTTGTAAGCGAGCATCTGGCACTTGAACAACCCCTACATTCGGGTCAATTGTGCAAAATGGATAGTTTGCTGATTCGGCCTTTCGTGTACGAGTGAGGGCGTTAAAAAGAGTACTTTTGCCAACATTGGGCAGTCCGACTATTCCTGCTTGTAACATAATAGGCTAAAATGAGTAGGACTTGCTTTAGGGCAATGCTAAAACTTTATGAATATTTTATTTTTATAAATGGATTTGCCTCAATGGGTTTTGGACTTTGTATGTTAGCTAAAGTGAGCCAAAAAATATCAGAAACGAAAATGAAACGTGCTTTAGCGCAATTAAAGCGTAAGTTGCCTGGGCGTGTATTGACGGATCTTGCTAGTAGAGAATCGGCTTCAGTGGACAATCTGAGAATTTCTATTCTACCGCATGCAGTCATTCGAGTGAAAAAGGGTGCAGAGGTAGGGGTAGTTCTGAAACTTGCCAATCAATATGGAATTCCCGTGACAGCTCGAGGGGCAGGTTCATCAGCGACTGGTTCTGCAGTACCCGTTTGTGAAGGTTGGGTTCTCGATCTTTCTTTATTAAAATCGATTAAGCTAAACCAATATTCAAAAATCGTTTCTGTAGAGCCAGGGGTTTTGACAGAAGCTTTGCAAACTAAGATGGCTCGGTATGGTTTATTTTATCCGCCCGATCCCTCTTCTAAGAAATATTCAACAATAGGAGGAAATATCGCTTGTAATGCGGGTGGCTTGCATTGTGTGAAATATGGTGTGACGCGGGACTATGTATTAGGCCTTGAAGGTTATTTAGCCAATGGTGCATTTGTAGAGTGGGGCTTGCCCTTAAAGAAATTTGTATCGGGTTTGAACCTGCGTGATTTATGGATCGGTTCTGAAGGCACTCTTGGGATTGTCACTAAGGCACATTTAAAATTGATACCCTTACCAGAGAAGCGTTGGATGGGTATGTTTGCTTTCAAAAACGAACGGTCGGCTTTAGCCTGTGTGAGTCGTTTACTAAAAGCAGGTATTTTACCATCTATGTGCGAATTTCTCGACCGTCAATCCGTGGATTGTGCAGAACGATTAACGGGGCGTTCAATTTTTAAGGCTGCCTCCAGCGTATCGCTTTTGATTATTGAATTAGATGGTTCATCTGATCAGTTGCGTCAGCAGAAGAAAGCCTTGCTAGAAATAACAAAGCCAATGGCGATTGATCATGTGGAAGCGAAAACAGAAAAGGCATCAGAAGCAATTTTGAAAGTGAGGCGACTATGCTCGCAAGCTATGTACTCAATTGCAGATACAAAATTAAATGAAGATGTTGTGGTTCCGATAGAGCGTCAGTATGATCTGATTCGATATACTTTAGAATTGAAAAAAGAAATAGGCTTGGCGACACCGACATTTGGACATGCTGGTGATGGAAACTTACACGTGCATATTATGTATAATCGTTCTAATGCCGATGAACGAAAGCGTGCTAAAAAGGGTATAGTGAAATTAATGCGGCATGTAGTGTCACTTGGAGGATCAATTACTGGAGAACATGGAATTGGTCTGGCTAAAGTTCCATTTATGAAGCTACAGCACTCAAAAGAGGCGATAGAAGCTATGCAATCAGTGAAGAAGGCCCTAGACCCTAATGGTATTTTGAATCCAGGTAAAATCTTTCATCCCTTTGAAGTTTGGGACCATCAAACTGTGGATAAAAAGATGCCTTGGGATCATTGATGTTTTTGAAACATCGAACGCCTGAAGGCTTGTAGCCAGTAATTCCATGCCTGTGCTTTAATCATTTGAGAAGCTTTGGCGATTTCTGACTTTCTTAAGGCAATATTCTCATTGGCAATATTTGCCAGTGCATCGAGGTTGTAGAGGTAAACATTTTCTAATTTAGCTGTACTTTCTTCTATATCTCGTGGAACTGCTAGATCGATTAAAAATAAGGGACGATTCGGACGTTTTTTAGTCGCTTCTTTAATGGTGGCACTATCAATGATGCAATCGGGTGCTGACGTGGAAGTTATTACTATGTCGAAGTGTTGGATTTGATGTTTGAAATTTTCAAAATGAATGGATGCGGCTCCAAACTTTTCCGCTAATGAATCGGTCTTATCTTTGGATCGTCCTGATACAGTAATATCAGTCACACCTTTTGTTTTTAATGCCTGGGCTACTTTTTCACTCACATCACCACTTCCGACTAATAAAATTCGACTGTCTTCGAGTTTGCCAAAGATTCGATTTGCAAGATTGAGTGCGACAGTACCGATACTGACTTGCCCACGGGAGATGTCTGTTTGGGTACGAATTAATTTTCCTGCTTGAAAACTCTTTTCAAATAAGCGGATTAAAGTTTTTCCAGTATGCTCGGCCTGCTTTGCTTTTGTATAGGCCTGTTTCATTTGGCCGAGGATTTCTGTTTCGCCAATCATTTGAGAAGCCAGTCCAGAGGATAACTTAAAGGTATGCTCAATGGCATCCGTTTGCGTTTTAGAGAAATTAGACTTTGGGAATGAAGTGTTTGCAAGACTTGGATGTGAACAGATAAATTGATGGATTTCATTTATTGGATGTGCTTGGTTAGACACCGCATATATCTCTAAGCGATTACAGGTGTTTAGTACTAAGCATTCATCAATCGATTGATGGTTCATTAAATCATCAGCCAATAGATCGACTTCCTCTTCTTTTAGGCTAAAGGTTTCTCGTTCTTCTAAATTTGCTTGTTCATGTGAAGACCCAATAATGAAAAGCAATGGTTCATTTTTGGACATCATCTTAAATGCGTGCTTTCAAAATTTATGATAGGGGAAGGTATCTCAGGTTTGTCTTTCTGAACCGCACCGAGCGATAGAATGGCCAATGTAAATAATACTATGTAGGCAATGGCTTGTTTTTTCGGGGTGATTTTATTGAGGTATTTAAGAACTCCAACTACGCAATATAAGGTTAGAATGAACGTTGTTAAAAGTAGTTTAAACAACGGAACAGTCTCAGGTTTTTCGTTCCAGTAGAAAGAGCCAAATAGAATACCGACAAATAAGGTTAATGAGGCAATCCAAACCAAAACGTTAGCAATTGAATCTAATTTTTGAACTGCGGGAAGGTGTCTAAATAAACCTTGAAAGCGTTGTTTTTTAAGGCCCCATTGCTGAATCAATAACATACTCGATACAATCGCTAGTAGCATATATATCGCATAGCTGAAGATCGCTAATGAAGCATGTAGTTCTATAAAAGGGTCGCTTGCTTCAAGGGAATTTAGATAAGAACTATCTAGAGAGGGAATGGATAAGCTGATTGTAGATGCTAATGCAGCGATAAATATGATAAAGAGTCCGAGCGCTTTTATTTTAATCACTGGCCGTATTAAAAAGAAAAGTAGTACAAGGGACCAAATAATAAATTGTAAGATTTCAAAGGTATTTCCTAGAGGGCATGCATGGATGACCAAGGCCCTCATATAAAGGGCAATACTCTGTAATACGAATCCAAATAATAAGAATAGGTAGGTGAGTGTATGCGAGTAACTGTCTTTTGATTTGAGTTGAAAATAATTATACAAAAAGCCAATGCCAAATAACAGGGTAGCGGCAGAAAATAAAAATTTCTCACTTAAAGCAAAAAGGGACATAGTTTATTACTTAGCGAATTGTTTCGCAGGATAAAATAAAAAAGTGATTAAATTTTTGAGAAAGATTGCGTGCCTATAACCACAGGGTCTTGTGTATCGACACCATCATAAGCTCCATTTTGCCATGCGTGAACTTTGCCAGCTAGAAACTCAATAAAGTTTTCATTTTCATTTAGGCATGGGATGTGTTCAAAATGTTCCCCGCCTGCCTCTTCGAAGATTTCTTTACCTTCCATTGCGATTTCTTCTAAGGTTTCTAAGCAATCGGTCGTGAACGCAGGGCAAATAACCTTAATCTTCTTATAGCCCTCTTCCGCATGTTTTTCTATAGTTTTATCTGTATAGGGTTGAAGCCAAGGGTCTCGGCCCAGTCTAGATTGAAACGATAGAAAATACTTTTCTTTTGGTAGCCCTAATTGATTAACAAAAGATTGTACGGTTTGTGTGCATTGGTGGCGATAGCAAGTAGCGTGTGCAGCGTTACAATTTTGGCAACAGTCGTCCGATTTAAAGCAATGGGACTTTGATGGATCACTTTTTAAAATATGTCTTTCGGGGATTCCGTGAAAAGAAAAGATTAGGCGATCATAATCCGAGTTTTCAAGGTAGGGTTTCGCACTCTCTACCAGCGCCGAAATGTAAGCTTCATCTTTATAAAAGGGAGGGAGTAGGCGTGTCCGCATGGACACCTTTTTCTTTTTAAGAATTCTGTTCAAGTAAACAACAGCCGTCTCGTAACTTGACATCGCATAATGTGGATACAGTGGTATGATGAATAAGTCATCGACTCCTTTATTAATCAGTTCATCAATAGCTGCTTCGGTTGATGGGTTTCCGTAGCGCATTCCAAGTGCGACTGGAATATCGAGTTTTTCTTGAAGCGCTTTTTGTTGTTTAAATGAAGTTTCAATAAGTGGAGAACCATTATCCGTCCATATACTTTGGTAAGCTTCAGCGGACTGTTGTGGGCGACGTGGTAAAATGAAGCAATGAACAATCAGCCATCTTAAAAGAAAAGGAATATCTAAGACACGACCATCCATTAAAAATTCTCTCAGATAGTTACGAACATCTGGCGTTGAAGTTGAATCTGGAGAACCCAGATTGAGTAGTATGACACCTTGTTTTGACATAGTTGGATTGCTTAAGTTTTTTTAGTCCAATAATAATATATCATAAGTCAGCTAAAAACTTACTGAAAAGCGTTAATTTGAAGCTTGAAGGCTACAGTTTTCTTCTCTGTATTATTTTTTACTCAAACTATGAAGAAAGCACTGATTACTGGAATTACTGGGCAAGATGGCTCTTATCTTGCTGAATTATTATTAGAAAAGGGATACGAAGTACATGGTATTATCCGAAGATCCTCAACTTTTAATACGAGCCGAATCGATCATTTATACCAAGACCCGCACATTAATGGGAAACGCCTATTTTTGCATTATGGTGATTTAGCGGATGGTGTGCAAATGGTTAAGCTCCTATATTCATTACAGCCAGATGAAATTTATCACTTAGGTGCGCAAAGTCATGTTCGAGTTTCATTTGATGTTCCAGAATACACAGGTGATGTGACTGCTTTAGGTACTTTACGAATTTTGGAAGCGATTCGTGAGGTGGGCTTGAGCAATAAGTGTCGTTTTTATCAGGCATCCTCCTCTGAAATGTTTGGAATGGTTCAAGAAGTGCCACAAACAGAAAAAACTCCATTTTATCCACGTTCTCCTTACGGTTGTGCAAAGGTCTATGCTTACTGGCTAACCGTCAACTATCGTGAATCCTATAATTTACATGCTACAAACGGAATCTTGTTTAATCATGAGTCTCCAAGACGCGGTGAAACATTTGTAACCCGTAAAATTACTCGTGCAGCCACAAGAATTAAAATGGGGCTACAAGATAAGTTGTATCTTGGTAATTTAGATGCCAAACGTGACTGGGGCTATGCCAAAGAGTACGTTGAAGCGATGTGGCTAATGTTGCAGCAAGATAGTGGAGATGATTATGTCATGGCCACAAATGAAACCCATTCAGTTAAAGAATTTGTTCAAGAAACATTTGCACAATTAGATATGGATTGGGAACAATACGTTGATTATGATAAGCGATACGAACGCCCAACCGAAGTTGATTTATTGATCGGTGATCCAGCCAAGGCTAAAAAACAGCTTAATTGGGAGCCGAAAGTACGCTTTAAAGACCTAGTCAAGATCATGGTTGATTCTGATTTAGAGTTGGCCAAAAAAGAAGCAGCTTATAAGGCAGCGACTGAAGGGTAATTCTTTAAATGAATATTGAGTCCAAAATATACGTTGCAGGGCACCGAGGTATGGTCGGCTCTGCGGTGGTACGGGCTCTTCAAGAAAAGGGTTACAATAATATCGTGACCCGAACTCGCTCGGAACTGGATTTGACTGATCAATCAGCGGTCCGTGCATTTTATGAAGCTGAGTCTATTGATTACGCAGTGATTGCTGCGGCTAAAGTCGGTGGCATTCATGCGAATAGCACCTATCCAGCTGAATTTATTTATGAGAATTTAGCGATTGCTCAAAATACAATTCATGAAGCACATACAGCAGGAGTTAAACGGCTACTATTTTTAGGTAGTACCTGTATTTATCCTAAGCTTGCTGAACAACCCATTTTAGAATCTTCATTATTGACCAGTCCTCTTGAACCTACAAATGAAGCCTATGCCATTGCTAAAATAGCTGGCCTAAAGCTCTGCCAATTTTATCGTCAACAATACGGTGTATTGTTTCATTCAGCGATGCCGACAAATTTATATGGAAAAGGTGATAATTATCACCCTGAAAACTCTCACGTATTACCCGCATTGATTCGTCGTTTTCATGAAGCAAAAGAGCAAGAACTGACTGAAGTGACAGTTTGGGGTAGCGGAAAACCATTGAGAGAATTTTTGCATTCAGATGATGCTGCCGAAGGGATTATCCATTTGTTGAAATTAGAGGACCCTCCAGATTGGGTGAATTTAGGTAGCGGAGTAGAGATTTCTATTGGTGAACTGGCTAAACTTGTTGCCAAAACAGTGGGCTATGAAGGCAATTTGAGTTTTGATACCTCAAAACCTGATGGAACACCGAGAAAAATGACGGATATCAGTTTGATTAAAGATACAGGCTGGAAGCCAAAGATTTCTTTGGAAGATGGAGTGGCATCAGCTTACCAAGATTTTCTTATTGAAAATCAAGAAGGATCTTTAAGAGTCTAATCATTCGTTTTTATAAATTATGTCTGAAGTAAGGGTAAGGTTTGCTCCCAGTCCAACTGGTTTTTTTCATATTGGTAGTGCTCGCACCGCCTTATTTAACTGGCTTTACGCAAAGCATACGGGCGGAAAATTTGTTCTAAGAATCGAAGACACCGATAAAGAGCGTAATACAGAAGAAGCGTTAAAAGTGCTTATAGATGGAATGCGTTGGTTAGGACTTGATTGGGACGAAGGACCAGAAGTCGGTGGCGATTATGGACCCTATTTTCAAAGCGAAAGGCAGTCAATTTATGATGACTATTTGCTAATTCTTAAAGATAAAGGTCGTGTCTATAAAAAGGATGGGGCGCTTTGGTTTCGCTTAGAAGGGGAACGCTATACAGAATACGATGAATTCCATAAAGCAGAAGTTGAAAAGGTAAAGAATGCTCCGGTTATTATTGAGGACGCTGTAAGAGGTCGTGTTGAGCGGACGGAAGAAAGGGATTTTGTGATTGTGCGTTCGAATGGTGAGCCGGTTTTCCATTTTGTGAACGTAGTGGATGATATTGCGATGGGCATCACTCATGTGATTCGTGGAGAGGATCATTTGTCGAATACCAGTAAGCATGTAGAGTTATTTAAAGCTTTGGATGCGAAAGTGCCTGTATTTGGACATATACCTTTAATTCTAAAGCAGACTGGGCCAGGCAAAATGAGTAAGCGCGATAAAGGGGCCTTAATTGAAGAGTATGAGCAACGCTCCTTTATGCCGGATGCAGTCCGAAATTATATTTGTTTGCTTGGTTGGAATCCAAAAGATGATCAGGAAAAAATGCCAATCGAAACTATAATTGAGCGATTTGATTTTGATGGAGTCAATAAGGGGAATGCTCGATTTGATGAAACAAAATTATCGGCCTTAAATGCAGAGTATATTCGAGAGTTAGCAATTAGCGATCTAGCTCAATATGCCCTACCAATTTTAGAGTCCAATGGTATCGATATAGCATCCATAGAACAACCTTACTTACTTAAAGTATTGGAGCTTTGCCAAACTAAGATCAAAGCCTTGGAAACGCTTTTTGGGTATATCCACTATTTTTTCCAAGATACCTATGAGTTTGATGCTAAGGGTATGCAACGAATTCATAAAGGTGTTGACCCCAAAGTATTGCTTAACGAAATCATGCCTATCTTTGAAAGCATGGAAGTGTATTCAAAAGATGAATTAGAAGCAAAATTGACAACTATTGCTGAGGCCAATGAACGTAAATTATTTGCTTACTTCCCAGTGATACGAATGGCTACCAGTGGCTTAAGTGGTGGCCCTGATTTATTACCAATGCTATCAGTAATGGGTAAAGTAAGGGTGCTTCCTCGCTTGCAATCTTTTTTAGAAAAGCTCTAGTGAATAAGAGTAATTTACAATTTATATAAAGATGTCTGAAGATACTAATAAACCAGTCGATTTTATTCGTCAGATGATCCAAGGGAATGTTGAAGACGGTCTTCATGACGGACGTGTGCATACGCGTTTTCCCCCTGAACCAAATGGCTATCTTCAAATCGGTCATGCTAAAGCGATATGTTTAAATTTTGAAATTGCTAAAGAATTTGGTGGGCTTTGTAACTTACGCTTTGACGACACAAACCCAGAAAAAGAAAGTGATGAATTCGTAGAGGCGATCCAAGAGGATATACGATGGTTGGGCTATGAATGGGACAAATTATGCTTTGCGAGTGATTATTTCGAACAGCTTTATCATTGGGCTATACAGTTAATTAATTCAGGCGATGCGTATGTTGATGAATCCGATCCAGAAACGATACGTCTGAATCGCGGTACTTTAACTGAGCCAGGAAAAGAATGTGACTATCGTGATCGTCCTTCTGAAGAGAGCTTAGATTTATTTGAGCGTATGCGAAAGGGTGAGTTTGAGGACGGGGCAATGGTCCTCCGTGCAAAAATTGATATGGCACATCCTAACATGAATATGCGTGATCCTGTAATGTACCGTATTAAGCGAATGACACATCATCGAGTCGGCGATGCATGGCCTATTTATCCAAGCTATGATTTTACGCATGGACAAAGCGACTCCTTAGAAGGGATTACGCATTCTTTATGTTCGCTAGAATTTGAAGACCATCGACCCTTGTACGATTGGTTTATTGAAAAGCTCGGTATTTTCCCTTCAAAGCAAACGGAATTTGCTCGGATGAATTTAAGTTATTCAGTTTTAAGTAAGCGAAAGCTTCGAGAACTGGTAGAGGGAAATTTTGTTGAAGGCTGGGATGATCCTCGCATGCCGACACTGGCAGGAATGCGGCGTAGAGGCTATCCTGCAGAAGCCATACGAAACTTTTGTAAAACGGCGGGCGTGACAAAAGTTCCCTCAACCAGCGATATTGCACTTCTAGAGTACTCAGTGCGTGATGTCTTGAATCGTATTGCTCCTAGACGAATGGCTATTTTTGATCCCTTGGAAGTGGAGCTAACTAATTGGGAAGAAGCTGAGGTAAAACAATTAGAAGGTGCAGTCAACCCTGAGGATAGTTCACTTGGAATGCGAAAGATTCCTTTTGGAAAACATTTATGGATTGAGCAAAGTGATTTTAGGGAAGACGCAAATCGCAAATTTTTTCGCCTTAAGCCCGATGGGGAAGTACGCTTGAGAAACGCTTATATTATTCGCTGCGATTCAGTGATAAAGGACGAGTCAGGTAAAGTAGTGAAATTACTATGCCATGTCGATTTAGATACACTGGGTAAAAATCCTGAAGATCGAAAAGTAAAAGGAGTGATTCATTGGTTGCATTCTGATTCAGCGATAAAAGCAAAGGTGCAAAATTTAGGACGACTCTTTACCGAAGAAAAACCAGAGGCTGATTCCGAAAAACATTTTACGGATTATTTCAATCAAGACTCTTCTAGTGAGGTATCGATCTATTGTGAGCCAAGTGTGACGGAGTTGAAATTCAGTGAGACTTGCCAGTTTGAGCGTGTAGGCTATTTCTGCCGTGATAAAGTTAAAGAAGCGGAATCTAATAGTTTGTATTTCAATCAAACGATTTCGCTGAAAGATTCGGCTAAATTTTAATATAAGAGAATTACTGTTTTTGAGCAGCTCGTTCAACTCGATCTTTATAATCTTTTAGATTTCTGTCCGACTCAATTCGTAGTGCTCGGTTAAGGAGAGGTAATGCTTCATCATAATCTTTATTATTCACCAAGGTTTGTGCGTGAGCCACCAAAGCCGAGCGCTCGTATTTTCGGATTTTTTGAGCCTGCTCAAATCGTGTAATTGCTTCGGAGAGTTTCCCTTGATCAGCATAGTATTTAGCTAATTCTATGATTGCTTCACCATTAAGTAAATCACGTTCAATAATTTGAATAAGTAATGAAGCGGCTAAATCATCTTGGCCTTTAGCACGGGCGATTTTTGCTTCATAAGTCAGTAATTCTAAATCATCAGCCTCATCCATTTTATCAGAGAAATCATTTCTAATTTTTCTGATAATGGTTTCTGCTTGTTCATAATTTACGGTAAGCGTAAGTACTTTTGCTGATTTGATAAGTAGGTCTAGGTCTTCGTCTTGAGCAAGTTCTGCTGCAAGTAGGTAAGCATTTAATGCGAGGTCAGGCATTTCGTTATTCATGTAAATATCACCTAATAGGCCCAGTGTTTGGATGTCAGCTTTGTTCAAACGTTGCACAACTTCTAGGTTACGAGCTGCCTTCAAGCTTTCGTCTAAACCAAGATAAGCATTACTTTGCAATACCCAGTAATCCGTATTGTTCGGGTCATCCGTTATTAAAGTCTCAAATATAGCAACTGCATCCGAGTATTGGCCCATTTCTAAGAGACAACGGGCAAGACCTAATTTCCAATCAACAACCTCTGGTTGCATGAGAATTGCCTGGCGGTAGGCTGCTTCTGCTGGATAGTAATTTTCTTGAGTGAGATAACTATAAGCAAGAAGTCCATAGGCTCGACCATCGACGTCGCCAAGCTCCATTGATTTAGAAATGGAATTAATCGCAGATACATAATCACCACTTTGGATATTTACAAAACCAAGATTTTTGTACGCCCTACGGAAAGCAGGGTATTTTTTAATTGCCTGTAAGTAACATTTTTCAGCCGCAACTAAGTCGCCTTCTTGGAAATAAAGGTTGGCTAGGATGAAATCAAAAGCAGCACTGTCATCTTCTTTAATTTGCTCAGACAGTTGTTTAATTGCCTGCTTAGGTCGCGCTTTGATGGTTTTAATTAAGGTGCGAAGCCTACTTTTGTCTTCTTCACTTAGAGTTGGCTCGTATCCAGCAAGGGTACCATAACTAGCAGTGAACTCTTTTTGAAATTGTGGGTTGTTCCACAGCTCCGCCATTGGATTGCCATTCTTAGCTTTTACAATGAAAGGTAGAAATGTTAATGTACAGACGAGTGTAATT
>WTIG01000007.1 GCA_011522825.1 Puniceicoccaceae bacterium | reverse complement strand
TACTTAAGTGCTGCGTGTGGACTCCTCGATCATCGGAAGAGGTGCAGGTGATTTTAAATCCATCATAAGGCAGTGCAATGATGGAACTATTGCCTTTGGTTACAGAAATTGGACTTTCTAAAGTGAAATACTCTTTCTCGGCATTTTGCTCTACTGGCTCACCTTTCTGAATTAAATTAACAAAATGCTTTGCCGACCCATCCATAATGGGTGGCTCACTAGCATCCATTTCGATCAAAACATTGTCGACTGAACAACCACTCAAAGCACTTAAAACATGCTCTACGGTATGCACTTTAGTATGGCCGTCTGCTATAGTTGTGCTTCGGACCAAATCCTCGACAAAATCTATCAATGGCTTGATCACAGGCTTTCCATACAAGTCCAATCGCTTAAATACGATGCCATGATTTTCAGGAGCAGGCTTTATGGTCATGTTGACTTCTTCACCTGTGTGAAGAGCCTTTCCTTTTAAAGAAACTTCGCGTGAAAGGGTTCTTTGCTTCATAAAATGGGAAAATTAGTACTAGGTGATCTACAAAATATTTTGAAAAACGATGGACGTGATTCAATGAATTGTAAAGCATCACTTTTCTGACGTTGACCGACGAAAGCGATAAGACTAAGTCTTAAAATATACGAATTACAAACTCATGCTCGAAAACTTAACACAAAAAATTGGTCAGGCACTGCAAAACCTAAAAGGAGAGAAAAAACTCACTGAATCCAATATATCCGATGCTTTAAAAGAAGTTCGCCAAGCATTGTTATCGGCCGATGTTCATTTCAAAGTCGCTAAACAATTCATTCAAGATGTTGAAGCAAAATGCGTTGGACAGACAATTACGCAAACAGTCGGGGCTAGAGAACAAGTTATCAAAATCATCAATGATGCACTTGTAGAATTATTAGGATCAACTTCTTCCAGCTTAGAAAACAAACGCCCGCTCAAAATAATGATGATCGGTCTTCACGGTTCAGGTAAGACTACAACTTCTGGGAAATTAGCACGTCTCCTGAAAAATAAGGACAATTACACCCCTGCCCTGATTGCTTGTGACATTTATCGTCCAGCAGCCATTGATCAGCTAAAAACCTTAGCGGAAAGTGAGAATACATTATTTTACTCAGATAGAGACGAAAAAGATGTTACTAAAATAGCGAAAAAAGGCATGGCCGAAACAAAGTCCCAAGGAGCTAATTGCTTTATTTTTGATACGGCGGGTCGCTTACAAATTGACACGGATCTTGTTTCCGAAATCAAAAGATTAAAAGACAGCATCATGCCAGATGAGATTTTGCTCGTTGCCGATGCGGCTTTAGGTCAAGAAGCGGTCAACATAGCTCAGATCTTTCATGAAGCTGTATCCTGCACGGGTATTGTTCTTACTAAATTAGATGGTGATGCTCGTGGAGGTGCTGCTCTATCCATGAAATCCATAACCGGCATTCCGATCAAATTCATGGGAACGGGAGAAAAGTCTGATGCTTTTGAATATTTCCATCCGGATAGAATCGCTTCAAGAATCTTAGGCATGGGCGATGTAGTCTCATTGGTTGAAAAAGCACAAGAGAGCATTGATCAAAATGAAGCCGAGCGATTAGCAAAACGCATGGAGAAAGCAGAATTTAATCTCGATGATTTTCTCAAGCAAATGCAACAGGTAAAGAAGATGGGTTCACTAGGCTCAATTGCCTCTATGATGCCAGGCATGAGTAATGTTAGCATTGGCGATAAAGAAGAAAAGAAAATGGCACATACTGAAGCAATTATACTGTCAATGACTGCCAAAGAGAGAGCTACACCTAGACTTTTAAGAGGGAGTCGTTTAACCCGAATTGCAAATGGCTCGGGCACTAAAGTCAGTGATGTGAATGCCTTGTTGAAGCAATTTTCTCAAATGCAAAAAATGATGCGGATGATGAGAGGTAGCAAAGGCAAGCAAATGCTCAATGCAATGAGAAGCAAAATGGGAGGCTAAGCTCTAAAGGCTGGAAAGCGATCAACGAGACCAGTCAGATTACTTTTCCCATTCAAGGGCACCCTTTTTCAATTCGTAAACCAAGCCAAATGTCAGGACGAAAAGGAAGAAAAGCATTGGTGCTAAAATACTGATATTTGCGACCATAAAATCACGGAAGACCAATATCCAAGGCACGAGAAAAACCACTTCTAAGTCAAATAGAATAAACAGCATAGCCGTAACATAAAACTTAACGGCAAAACGAGCCTGACCACTACCCTCAGCAAGCATTCCACATTCATAAGGTGAATTTTTAATATCAGTCGACTGACTGCGCTGACCAAAAATATGGGAAGCCACCAAAATAATGATGCCCATGCTAAATGCTAAGCTTATTTGTACTAAGATTGGATAGTAATCGCTTAATTCCATACCCTAGACAGAAACCCTTGAGACAAAAATTTCAAGAGCAATATGAGAATAAAGCATGATTACCTGCCTCTAGGGAGAAAAATCAGTCGGCTTTATTGATATTTCTAATCTCAATTGAATCAAATGAATCCGTCCCAAGTCCGATTTCCGAAGCATATGACAACTGTAAATTCGGTGTCGGTAGTTCATTAAAACCATTTTCTCTTCGCTCTTGATTCATCAAATTCAACAATAAGCGATCTAAAGCCACTGGATCTGAAGACATCCATAGTTTAGGACGCTCCCTAGAATACAGTGAATTATAAAAAGGACCTCCAATAAACTGAAATTCCTCCAAAGCGACAAAGTGCAACACAAGGTTCTGATTGAGTTCAGGAATTCCTAATATCTCAGCAACTGCAACTGCAACTGTTGATTGATTGGCAAAAAAGCGAAGGTGATTACTCACATTCCACAAAGAAGCATTGGCCAAGGCTCCATCGACCCCCAAAACAGGATCATCTAAGCCAACCGCTAAATTAATCCAAAAATCAACTTCAAAGAGTAAAGGTATCGGCAAATAACTTTTTCTGAGCATCGGGGCTTCCTCATAATTTGAATAATCAGAAAATGAAGAAGCGTAACCCTGATTATAAGGCCTATCCTTTAGCAAGGGAGGAATCGGACTGTCGTAAAACCAATCAGGCTCAAAATGCTTATGTGAGTCGAGGGCAAGCACTGGACAGCCCTCAAAATAAAAAGTGCCGTCTTTTTCCTCTTCATAAAAGCCTGCATTTTTCAAATTGGAGCTGGAGAAATCGATAATCCATATGGAATCACGCTCAAACCCTCGTAACTCCAATGATTTAATCGTTGCTCGCACTAAATTCAGTGGTGTGGATAAGCCTTTCCCCGCCCTAGTATTGACTTTTAAAGCAACTCGCTTGTTTTTTTCGGGAACAAGCCCTTGCCCGCTAATCGTTTCGTGTTCGCCTAGTAATTGATCGACCGCTTCGGAATAAGCTTCTTCAAAATTATTTAAACTAAATTCCAAAACGATGGATTTTTTTTCGTCCTCAGCGATAAGAAGCATTGACTCTAAAAAAACTAGTAAAAATAATAACAAAAACTTTGCTCTAAAGATTAGTTTGTTG
The DNA here is from genome assembly GCA_011522825.1 of Puniceicoccaceae bacterium. Classification (GTDB taxonomy): domain Bacteria; phylum Verrucomicrobiota; class Verrucomicrobiia; order Opitutales; family Coraliomargaritaceae. The sequence continues at coordinate 363 of WTIG01000007.1, read as the reverse complement.
CTAATTTGACTGAAACTACGGAGCAACGATACACGCAATACAGATAAACTTTTCCACACTATTTTCATTCTCGCTTTTATTCCCATGTTTAAACCATTAATTCAGATTTTTACAGTATTATATTTTTCGCTCATACTTTCATTGTTCACTGCTTGCCAGCCATCTGACTTAAGTAAAAAAGCATTAATGCAACAAACATCTGCTTTTCTTGAAAACGAAGACGCTGAAGCTGCAATTGAATTATTAGAGAAAAACATGGAAGCCTATGAGCAAGACGTGGACATTCTTGAATTACTAGCCAAGGCACATCTTCAGGCAGATGACCCTTTTACTGCGACTATCATTTTACTGAATGCCTATGAG
>WTIG01000141.1 GCA_011522825.1 Puniceicoccaceae bacterium | reverse complement strand
GGCACCGTATAGCTTGCGATAACACCTAATAGTAAATAGCCAGCATGAGAAATCCCAGATAAGCCGATAAGGCGTTTAACATTTGTCTGCCCAGTCGCTGAAATGTTTCCAAATAAAATAGTTAAAACACAAAGGATGGATAAGATTGGAATTAAAAATGAATCGAGGGCAAAAAACGGCCCTTGTAATAATTGAATCAGCAAGAAAACACCTGCAGCCTTGGATGCTACAGCGAGAAAAGAGGTTGTTGGCGTAGGTGCCCCTTGATAAACATCTGGCACCCAAATTTGAAATGGAACTAAACCAATTTTGAATCCTATTCCTGCTAATACAAATAAAGCACCTAGACGAACAATCAAATGATCTGAATTTAAACTGATAAATGAATTCAATGCCTGAAACTGAAATGCATCTTTAGTAAAGCCAACCATTTCAGGATTACCTGCGATACCGTACAGAAGAACAATACCAAACAACAAAATTGCAGAGCTCAAACCACCTAATGTGAGGTATTTTAATCCCGCTTCTAATGACAATACTTTTGTTCTTTGGAAAGCCACTAAGACATAAAAAGCCACTGTGACTAATTCAAGGCAAACGAAGAGAGAGATGAAGTGAGAGCATTGCACCAAGAGCATAAACCCTGCACATGAAAGCAATATTAAGTGCAAATACTCTGCTTTCGGTAATTGTTTCTGATTCAAAAATTGCCCGCTAATCAGAGTGACAAAAAGCGAAGCCAAAACAAAAAAGCTACGCATAAATTGATTGGCTTCTGTTTGCTCAATCAATCCACCAAAATGAGTAACACCACCGATGTAAAAGTTATCTCCAAAAAGAAACAGAATTGCTAAAACCAAAGCGTAAGCAAAAGCTGAAACTGGCATTATGTATTTCAATTGCCATGTCTTTTTCGAAGACTTCAGAAACAAATCAATTCCAAGAATTGCAAATGCAAATAACGCCAAAATAATCTCTGGCAATAAAAGCAACCAATCATTGGTTAAACTAATCTCTCTTAAAAAATTCGTATATAAGTCATTCATGGTCTGTCTATTCCTCTAAATTTAAATTATTGGCATATTCATCATTCAAGGAAATCGAATTATCTGTATATAAATCTTGAAGAGTTTCATTTGAAAAATCGCTGAATACTTTAGGGTAAACGCCCACAAGCAATAAACTACCCAACAATATGGTAGCTGTGAATTTCTCAATTTGGTTCATATCGCCAACTTGGGTGGAATAATTTGAATCGTTTACATTTTCTTTAGCGACTCCAAATACAATATTTCCAACGGCCCTTAAGCCATAAACAGCCGAAATAATAATTCCTAAAGCAGCTAGATATAATACCCATCGTGTGGATTCAGACTCAGCAAGAGCGGTAAATATAATGAATTCCCCCCAGAAATTTGCAAAACCAGGCAGACCGATACTGGCCAAAATAGCCAATGCAAAAAAGACTGATAAGTTTGGAGCGATCTGCCCAAGTCCACCCATTTCATTCATGTCAAATGTAGAAAAGCGCTTGTAAATACATGTGGATAATAAAAACAACAAGGCTACGGATAATCCGTGGGCAACCAATAGGAGTAATACACCACCGGCACCGAGTATTGAAAAAGTCCCCAATCCAATAAATGCATAACCCATATGCATTACTGAACTATAACCGATCATCTGCTTCAGATCTTTTTGAGCAAGTGTCACCAAACCAATCACTAATATATTACCAAGCCCTAATACTAACAACCAAAAGCCCCATGTTTCTGAACCAGATGGAAGAAAAGGAATGGCAATCTGCAAGAGACCATAAAGCCCAAATTTCTTTAGTACTCCAGCATGAAGCATAGCTGCACCTGTTGGAGCTGCTCCATATCCCTTAGGCGCCCATGTATGAAAAGGAAATAAAGAAACTAGAATACCAAACCCAAACAATAAGAGTGCGAATATATTATTCTGTAAAACATCTGATATCGGTTGTTTAAGCAGTGCTTCCTTCAAAGCAATCATGTTAAAGGCTTCAGCCCCACTCTGCTGATATAAAGCAATCAGACCAATAAGAGAAAGCAATGCCCCTAAAGTCAGGTAAATTGTCATTTCTAAGGCAATGGCATGACGGGCAACCCCACCCCATATCATAATCATTATGAAAGTAGGTATGAGAGCAAACTCATGAAAAAAGTAGAAGAAGAATAAATCAACCGAAGCAAAAGTACCCATCAATCCACTAAACATGATGAACAGTAAGCCCACATATAGATTGAGGCGCTCGGTATTTGCAAAGAGCGCATAAACAATTGCGGATAACCCTACTGTAGCGGATAAAATAAACAAAGGTAGAGAGATACCATTAAGCCCTAAATGCAAAAATATACCCAATGATTCTAGGCCAGTCGGTAAAATCAGTTCAAAATTGTAGGCGTTTTCGAGATTGGAATCATAATTAAAATATAAGACCCAAGCAAAAATAAACGGCAAGGAAGCACCTGTAATACCTAATAAACGTGCCCCTAATGTTTTAACATCTTTCACCAAGACCAAGAAAAAGAGTCCGCAAATGAAAGGGATCCAAATAGTACTAAATAACAAATGTGAATACATCATAGAAAAAAATCGTTAAAATAAATCGATCCCGTATAACCAAAATAGAAGCAAGCCGACAAAAAACCATAGAACATAATTATTCAACTTACCCACTTGGAGTAAACGAAAGCCGACCCCTAAAATTCCAACTAGACCAGCACCACCCCTAACAATTATACCTCGTAAAATTACCTCATCAGCAAAAGACAAGAATTCAGCTACTGGTTTCTGAATAGTATTCACATAAACGGCATAAATTTCATCAATCCACAATCGACCTTTAAGAAAAGCAAATACCTTAGGAAATTTTAACTCTAAGCGATCTTCGCTTGAACCCCTACCATAAAATAGCAAGGAAACTCCGAGACCGATTACCCAGGCTAATGAACCCAAGATAAGTACCCACTTGTGAATTTCTTTATAATTGGAAAGGTGATGTAGGTGATCTAAATCAGATACGATCGAGGTTCCCAATCCGAAAGGCCAGTATGCGTTTAGCCCCACAAATATAGCAAAAAGACTCAACACGATCAAAGGCACCGACATAACTGCTTTGACTTCATGAGCCGAAGAAGCCGCGTTAGAATTTGCTTTGCCAAAGAAAACAATCCAAATCAATCGTCCCATATAACCTGCAGTCATCAAAGCTCCGAAGACTAGGAAATAAAACAAAGTACTATCAAAATCGTTAGCTGCGATCAAAATTGCGTCCTTTGAATAAAAGCCAGAGAATCCATACACTCCGCAAAGTGCTAATGTCCCAATAATAAAAGTAATCGCAGTGATCGGCATTTTCTTGATGAGACCGCCCATTTTAAAAATGGATTGTTCATGGTGGCAGGCATGAATCACTGCACCCGCTCCTAAGAATAACAAAGCTTTAAAAAAGGCATGCGTAATCAGATGGAACAATGCAATGCCAGAATACCCCATACCTAAAATGGCAGCCATGTAGCCTAATTGTGATAAGGTAGAATAGGCTAAAATTCGCTTAATGTCATCCTGGGCAAACGCACAAAAACCAGCAAATAGAGCAACAAAAGTTCCTGAGTAAGCGATGAAAGTAAGTACCTCACATGTAAGAATAAAATCTATTCGTATGAGCAGATAAATACCTGCTGCCACCATCGTTGCCGCATGAATCAAAGCCGAAACTGGCGTTGGTCCAGCCATCGCATCAGGCAACCAAACATGGAGAGGGAATTGAGCTGATTTACCAATAAAACCACAGATTAATAAAAATCCGATAAAAGAACTGATAAGTGTTGGATCTAGGCTGGCTTTAGTTGCCAAAAGTCCCAAGTC
>WTIG01000024.1 GCA_011522825.1 Puniceicoccaceae bacterium | reverse complement strand
AGGATATCCAGAAAATTCATATAATTGCCCACGGGTTTGATTAAATTCATCAGCACCAAGGGATCTATCTGAAAGCAAAGTGTAGGCTAATTCCCCAAGCGATATAATTATGGTAGGGTTAATTAAGCTGAGCTCTTTCTTTAAATATTCGATGAATAGCTTATTTCCATTAGATTCAGAACACTTGATCCCTTTTTGTACGATTGCATGGGATAAGGACTTTGATTTAATAACAGAAGTAAAGTAAACATCCTCTTTATCTACACCCATCGCTTTAAGAATTTTCTCCATGAGTTCATTGGCTTTGCCCACACAAAATGAATTATTCTGAAATTCTTCTGCACTTGGGTATTCGCTAAGAAAAACTATTTTTGGATTTAAGGAGCCTGTGCCAAACAATAATTTATCATTGGGATAGAGACTGGAAAGAGCTTCTTTTAAGACTATTATATTTTCCGATTTTGTATCCTTAGTTAGCTGTATAGTATCTATTTGACCAATGGGTTCTGAGCTTTTTAAAGCTTTATTTTCACTGACTGATTCGTCTTCAATGACTGCTTTATCCTCTAAATTAATCTTTTTGATATGCGACTTAGATGACTCAGAAAGATATATATGCCTTTTACCAGAGCGCTTTAGGCGTACTAAAGCTTCTTGTATAATTTGATTAGAAATCATTTACCTAAAGTTCTCTTTAAAATTATTCAGTACTAATTGAAGTTTTTCGGTAGATGATTAAATCAATTATCAATTGTATAGCTAGAATAATTAATAAAAAACTAGAATAAAGATAAACGCTCAAAAATTCACATTGTGATATGAAAGCAGATGCGATTATTAGATACGAGCCTGCTATAAACTTCCATTTGTCGAATTTCAGCAACCCATTAGCGATAAAATAGATGCCTAGAAAAGCAAAATTCGTAGACATTAAATATGCCCAATTAAAATAATCTAAAATTAGGTTTGTGCTATTAAGTGCCGCTAAAACGATAAAAATCGACAAATTCAATATAACTCGGACTCTTAACTTATCATTCTGCAAGATTTGCAAACTGTTGCTTTGTTTTAAAAATAAATAACTAGCTAAAGCGGTAAGACCCAAAGATAAACTCCAGATAAAAAAAGTACTATTTATAGGAATCGCTAAATCTTGAATATAATACTCAAGGATCAAACATTTACTTAAGACCAATATCCAAACAATAAATAGGACTCTCTTATTAAATTCTATAGAATCGTAGAGCTCAATTTTTTGACTTAACATTTAGGAATTATTTTTTCTTAGATTTAAATTTTCCGTTCGGAGGAAACTCAAACCCTATTTTCCCTGTTTTTTCATCAAAAGTCAAATGTGCCTTAAAAGGTCTTTTCGTTCTTTTTGAAATAAAGCCCTCAATTAAAGGAGTCTTTCCTGTTGAGAACAGAGCTTTAACGGCCTCTAAATTGAGTGTCTGTTGCAATATTGTTTTACCTAATTTAAATCCATCTGGGGAAGTAGTGCTCTTCAAATCAGGGACAATGAAACTTTTCTCTGTTTCATATACCTTATAGCTTTCACCATTTAAAAAAGTTAATTCGCAAGCGACCTTACTGAGATCCAATGGTTCATCAGAACCTTCTTCATCATCAAAGACAAACTCTGTCTTCCATTTTAGTTTTTTGGTCTTAGATTCTTTCTCAACTAATTTTAAACCAGCAGAGAAGGGCTTATTGAATCGAGAAATAAATCCTTCCATTTCCGGTAAAGCTTTCTCCGTTAGCAATTCAATCGCTTCTGCTTCAATAAGATGACGACCTGCAATATATTTAGAAATTGAGAAATTGCATTCTAGCTCGCGGCATTCGTAAGTTTTATCGGTTTGCTTAAGTCTTGATGCACCGCAGCCGGGGCAAGTCACTTCAAGATCTGGAAATACCATATTCAGCATTTTATCTAGATGTGCCTTAACTTTAACCACTACATCTTCGGTAAAATCAACAATTTCATTCATGAATGCCTCACGATTGTAATCTCCTTTTTCGATACGATTCAGCTTTGCCTCCCAATCGCCAGTCATTGATGGAGAGGTTAAAGCTTCTAGATTCATCTCATCGCACAATTCAATAAGCCTTAGGCCTTTCCCGGTAACATTTAATTCCCGACCATCTCGGTTTATGTATTTTTGGCGTAAAAGACCTTCAATGATGGCTGCGCGAGTTGCCGGTGTACCTAATCCTCGATCAGACATTGCCACTCTCATTTCTTCATCCTCTAAACTTTTTCCTGCACCTTCCATAGCCGATAGTAAGGTTGATTCCGTATATCTAGCAGGTGGCTGTGTTTCTTTTTTCAATAATTCAGTGTCTTCAACTTTGGCGGATTCATTATCGCTGATAGGGGATAATTCTCCTTTATTTTCAGCCACTCCTTTATTACGGCCATAGACCTTAAGCCATCCTGGCTCGATGAGAATCTTTCCTTTGGTTAAAAAGTGATCTTTGGCTTCTGCATGATCAATAATAGTAATTCTTGTGGTCTCTTCAAATTGAGCATGTTCAAAAAATACGGCAATAAAGCGTTTTAAAATCATGTCATAAAGTTTCTGCTCAACTTCTGACAGTTTTACAATTCGACCCGTTGGAATAATAGCGAAGTGATCCGAGATCTTTTTATTATCAAAAATTCGCTTACTTAATTTAACTTTTCCTGTTTCGAGTGCTTTTTTAGCATATTGAGAAACCTCTGAATCTGAACTGGCTATGTTATTTAAACAAGCTATGACATTAGATAAATAGTCCTCAGGCAAATAACGAGTATCCGTCCTAGGGTATGTGATCATTTTATGTCTTTCGTACAATGCTTGGGCAATACTCAAGGTATTTTTAGCGGTAAACGGAGCCTCTCTTTGCAATGTAGTCAAATCATATAACTGAGGCGATATTTGCTTAACCAGTTTTTTCTCCTCATTGATAGTACCAGTTTTTCCAGAACAACGCTCAACAATAGACTCTGCCTTTTGTAAATCCCAAAGCCTTTCTGGTTTTAGCTGTTTTGCTTCTGAGTCCTTCTTAAAGTCTGGATCAAACCACTTCCCGATATATTCACCTGACTGTATTGAAAACTGTGCGTCTATCTCGTAATAATCTTCTGATATAAAATCACTAATTTGCGACTCTCTATTGGCAAGAATCGCCAGAGTAGGGGTTTGAACTCGTCCTGCTGAGGTAATGTTAAATCCTCCATGCCTTGAACGAAAACAGGTCAAAGCTCTAGTCGAATTTAATCCAACTAGCCAATCGGATTCTGAACGACATTTTGCAGCATCCGTTAATGAACTCAGCTCTGTATCTTCACGCAATTTATTCCAAGCTTCTTTGATCGAATCAACCGTCATCGATTGCATCCATAGGCGTTTGATTGGTTTATCAATTTTACCAATTTGCATGATATATTTAAAAATCAATTCACCTTCACGACCTGCGTCACACGCATTAACAATACAATCAAATTCCTTTTTTCGGCATAAGGATAATACGTGCTTTAGACGTCCCTCAGTTTTATCAATAGCTTGCAATTCAAACTCTTGAGGAATCGAGGGCAATACGTTGAAATTCCAAGGTAGTTTCTTGCCATTACTGCCTGTTGGCATCTTTAATTCTACTAAATGCCCGACTGCAGAAGTAATCGTAGCCTTTTCAGATACAAAATGTTGAGCATCTTTTGTTTTACCTTTTTTTTCAAATGTACCTAATGTTTCCTTTAACGCTTTAGAAAGATCCGTAGCAACTGATGGTTTTTCTGCGATTATTAAGTATTTCATTGAAATTTATGTATGGTATAAGAAGGTAGAATAAATAAAGTAACAACCTCCCTAATGAGTGGATTTTTTCACTCGTCAACATTCTTTATTCATTTTAGCTATATAATTTTCTAACTATTGTGCGTTTAAAAGCTCTATAT
>WTIG01000064.1 GCA_011522825.1 Puniceicoccaceae bacterium | reverse complement strand
TGATATGCCCGGGGTGACTCGTGATATTATTTCTGCGGAAGTCGATGAGGATTACATGCTTTTAGATACAGGAGGCTTGGGTATGGAATTAGAAATGACCCCTAAGCAAATTTCTAATGCTGCTGAAGATCAAGTAGAGTTCGCCATCTTAGCGGCTAAGGTAATTTTATTCATTGTGGATGTTCGTTCAGGAATCACTGCCCTAGATGAAATCGTTTCGGAAAAATTGCGCCGTTATGGTAAGTCAATCATTCTTGTCGCCAATAAGGTGGATAGCGAGGAGGATGAAGTTTTATCACAAGAATTTTCTCGCTTAGGGCTAGGGGCTGCTTTGAGTATTTCTGCTGAACATGGGCGAGGTATTGGCGTATTAAGAGGGGCACTTTCAGAAGCGCTGGGACCAAAGCCTGAAGCAGAAACAGGAACAAAGGAAAAGCGTATTCAAATTTCATTAGTGGGCCGGCCGAATGTGGGCAAATCATCTATTGGAAATGCACTGATTGAGTCTAAGCGTTTAATTGTTTCCGACGTACCTGGAACGACACGGGATGCAGTTGAGCTTGATTTAAATTACCAGCATAAAGACGGAGAGTTATTGAAGTTCCGCCTTACGGATACCGCAGGCTTAAGAATGAAGCGAAAGGTAGATAGTTCGGTTGAATATTTTTCTGGGGTTCGTACCCAACACTCAATTGAACGTTCAGATGTGGTCTTCATGGTCATCGATGCAATGGATGGTGTGACGAAACAAGATCAATCTCTGGCAGGTATGATAGTTGATTCAGGCCGTGCTATTATTGTAGTCGTGAATAAATGGGATTTAGTGAAGAAGCGTTGGGAAGAAGAACCCATTGATGGCTATAAAAATTTGAAGCATTTTTTGACGACTTATGAGGAATCATTAAGGAAGTCATTATTCTTTTTGCCAAATCCACCAGTGCTATTTGTCTCCGCTTTGGAGAATTTTAAAGTTGAGACTTTATTAGAAACTGCCGCTTCGGTTGAGCCGACCTTAGATTTGAAATTACCGACAGGACAACTAAATCGAGTGATTCAATCTTTATTTGAAGCCAGAGCCCCAAAGCTTGTTGGGATTAAACGATTTAAAGTTTTTTATGCGGTGCAAACTGGTTCAAGGCCTTTACGTATTCGATTATTTTGTAATCGAGTGGAGCGCCTTGATCCGACTTATCGCCGTTATTTAGAAAAAGGTCTGATACATGAATTTAAATTAGAAGGCTGTCCAATTTGGTTTGATCTAGTCGGGAAAGATCGCCGTTATTCTGAAGAAGACGGCGAGGGCATTCGTCAGAGTAAAGAGATTCAGGATAAGGCGCGTATTCGAAAACAAGGCGATAAGGCATTTGAGAAAAAGCACCCAGAAAGAAGGGCAAAAATTTCTCAGAAAAAAGTGGCTCACAATAAGTCAAAGAAGCCCAAAAAATGATCCTAAAGTTTAAATGGATTCAAAAAATCGGACTTCTAGATGAAGCCCGATTTTAAAAGATGAAAGTTGTTTAAAACTTAAGCTTTAGCGGATGAGTAAATGGCATCGGCTTTGCTCCAATCAACCACATTCCAAAATGCTTCAATATAGCTTGGTCTAAGATTTTGGTATTTTAAGTAGTAAGCGTGTTCCCAAACATCGAGGCCAATAATCGGAGTTCCTTCGACTTCAGCCACACCTTTCATTAATGGACTGTCTTGGTTTGGAGTGGAAGTCACGGTAAGTGTTCCGTCAGCCTTGAGTACAAGCCATGCCCAACCTGAACCAAAACGTGTAGCACCCGCATCGGCGAAAGCAGATTTGAACGCATCAAAGCCACCTAATTCAGATTCGATCGCTTCAGCTAAGGCTCCTGTTGGCGTACCTCCACCATTAGGGCTTAAGATATTCCAGAAAAAAGAATGATTAGCGTGACCTCCGCCATTATTGCGCACAGCACCACGAATGGCATCTGGAACAGTGGAGAGGTCGGAAATCAATGCTTCTATGCTTTGATTTGCTAAATCAGAACCGTCTATAGCACCGTTCACTTTTGTGATGTAAGCGTTGTGGTGTTTTGTATGATGAATTTCCATAGTGCGAGCATCGAAATGAGGTTCAAGTGCATCGTATGAATAATTGAGATCGGGCAGTGTGTAGGCCATAATTGAATAGTAATTTGTGTAATGAATTTTAGTAATTTAAAAATAATGAATAATTAATATTCTCTTCACTGTCAAATAAGCTTTGATTTAAGTATCGGAATCTTCGGTAGAGCGATTTTTCTTTTCCGCTCTTTTCTTTTCAAAAAAGGCATTGAGTAAGATATGGTTTTCTTTTTCTAGAATGCCTCCTACTGCTTCGAATTTGTGATTACTTTCGGGCAGTTGTGCAAGATTGGTAGCACCACCTAGGCAACCCATTTTGGGGTCACTGATACCAAAGTAAACTTTTTGGATTCGTGCGATGACCAAGGCTCCTGCACACATTGGGCAAGGCTCTTTTGTCACATAAAGAATGCAATTATTCAGCCTCCAATCTCCTAGATAATTAGAGGCTTGTGTGATAGCAAGCATCTCGGCATGGGCGCTCGGATCATTCGTGCTTCGTGTTTGATTGTAGGCTGATGCGATTATAGCACCTTCGTGAGCAATCACTGCACCTATTGGAACTTCATCCTTTTCCCAGGCAAGCAAAGCCTGATTATAGGCATGTGACATATAATAATCATGATCACGATTCAGTTCGGAAGGGAAGCGTTTTTCAAAAGGAAGGTGCATACGTTAAAATACGGATGAATCGACTGTATTCTTGACATTAAATAAATCTCAGCTTGGCTACACAACTACAAAGTATTTATGGCAAAAGCACAAAGTGACGAATATATAGAGGTCGAAGGGAAGATAGTAGCAGTTCTTCCTAGCACGATGTTTCGTGTAGAATTACAAAACGGGCATCAGGTGCTCGCTCATATTTCTGGTAAATTGCGTAAGCATTTTATCAAAATCACAACAGGTGATACGGTTAAGATGGAAATGAGCCCTTATGACTTGGATAAAGCACGAATCGTGTATCGTTTGAGAAACGCTGAGGTGAACCGAAATGCACCAAAGCGTAGTTATGGTCCTCGCCGCAGAACAAATAACTCAACGAACTCAAACAGTGGTCCTAGCTCAAATAAATAAAAATATTTCCTAGCTTGATGTCTTTCCGCTTTTGAATAATATTTTTAAAAATTTAAATAAATATACTCCCAAGTTAAACGACCATGAGCCAATTATTTCATTCAATTACAGACACTATAGGCAACACTCCTTTAGTTAAAATTAATAACTTAACTGCAGACTTGCCTGCTGAAATTTATCTCAAATGCGAATTCTTTAATCCACTGGCAAGTGTTAAGGATAGAATCGGTCGCGCTATGATTGAAGCGGCTGAAAGAGACGGCAAGTTAAACAAAGATAGTATAGTGATAGAGCCAACTTCTGGAAACACGGGCATCGCTCTGGCTTTTGTCTGTGCCGCTAAAGGTTATCGTTTGATTTTAACTATGCCTGAGACTATGTCTGTAGAGCGTCGTGTATTATTAAACATGCTAGGAGCAGAAATTGTTTTAACGCCTGGTCCTAAAGGTATGCCGGGTGCAATTGCACGAGCTGGTGAACTTGTAGAAGAGTATGGCGACAAAGCCTTCATGCCACAACAATTTGAAAACCCAGCTAATCCAGAAGTGCATCGTCAAACGACTGCGGAAGAAATTTGGTCTGCTACTGAAGGAACTATTGATGCATTTGTATCAGGTGTCGGTACAGGCGGTACTATAACAGGTGTTTCTGAGGTGATCAAAGGACGTAAAGAACTTTTCACGGTAGCGGTTGAGCCTGAAGCGAGTCCTGTTATTTCAGGAGGACAGCCTGGACCACACAAAATTCAAGGCATTGGGGCTGGCTTTATTCCAAAAAATTGTAATAC
>WTIG01000070.1 GCA_011522825.1 Puniceicoccaceae bacterium | reverse complement strand
TTACTATGTCGAGTTCTTTCCTAAATCTCGTGAAGGCTTAAACGATGCTTACAAGTATGCGTTGAGTCAGCCACTTGATTGGACAATTTACTTTCAAGCAGAGGTTGTCGACTCTTCCGACACCTTCGACATTAACCAAGTAGACGGAGACCACAACCTATGTACCCAATAGACGAATTCAACAAAATAACTTTTAACGTAACTCACGAAAGTGAGTTTCGCAAAGTCGAACACCTCAACGGGTGGCAAAAGGTTTGCAAGTTTCCGAACGGCTTCGGTGCTTCAATGGTCAATCACGAGATGTCTGACGGCTTCGAGCTGGGATTGCTTTACGATGGAAATTTAGTCTATCACAGAAAAATTACTGATGATGTAATCGGTGGACTAACGCCTCGCAAAGCTAGAAATTGGTTGAAAAAAATTGCAAATCTTTCAAATACACACTTGACAGAACTCATAAATCCGTTAGATTGTTAGTATGATAACAAAAACAATAAAATTCTTTTCTCGCAATTCTAACAAGACATCTCACAAGTTGAATGTCAGCAAGTTCTCAACAGAGCTTTTAACTATCAAAGGTTTGACTCACGAACAACAACAAAAGATTCACGAAATTTTTTACAAAAATGTAAAATAATTGTTGACAACGAAACAAAAATTCCTATTCTATAAAATATGACAACATCAAATAAAACATTAGAAATCGGTTGCTTCTATCCTGTCAAAGGCGAAGTAATGAAGTTCGTAGGTTGGAAAGCTGATGAAGCTAAGACAACTTATTCTTTCGAGTCTTGGAGAGGACTTGTTCACACTCTCGAACGCTACAACTCAGTTGAAGCAGAAGAGGCACAGTTTGCCAAGATGGCAGATTGGTTGCAAGAGCGTTGCCGTAAGAATGGCACAAGACTTTGCGAGGGCGAACAAATTGATTCAATCGCTCGTTGCAAAATCACAGAGATCGCAGTCATCAACGACTACAACAAAAAAGAAGAAACACCAAGCGAAGCAATCGCTCGCTCAATGAGAGACTAAGACTATGACTAACGAAACAAAAATTTATATTCTTTCAGCATTAGTAATGCTTGCAGTAGGCTACGCTTGCTTAATGATAGGACTCGACCGAGAAATCGAGCGAGAAAAATTACAAACCCAATCTTGGAAAGACCAAGGCTATCCAATCGGAGAATAAAAACTATGAAAATTAACCTTACTATTGACAGATTCACTTGCGTTGCTTTATGCTTGACAACTATCACAGGCATTGCAATTAATAAACTTGAACTCGTGCGAACTTTTATCACTTGGCTTTTTTAATGTTGTCATAAACCGTGCTAGTCTGAGCTAGCCAATGTCGTAAGTCTCTGATACTTAGGGACTTGCGACTCGCGGGCCCGCCCCGCCCCGCAACTTCTTGATACTCAACAACTTAAAAAAAAGTTAAAAAAACTAAAAAAAAAGTTTGACAGAACCGAAAAAATCCTTTTACTTATAATTATGGCTAACATTAATAATAATACTGACTTCGACCCTTGGGCTGACTTGTCCGAGGATCAACTTGCTGACTTCGAAGCTGCGATGCTTCGCGAACAACAGGATCGCGAGATGGGCGAGTGCGAACGCCTCGAACATCTTCACCGACAAGAGCTTATGGCTCGTGCTGATTTTCGTTAACCCCTAACCACACAAAAAATTATGGCTGATCATTGCTGTTTCTGCGACACTCGCCGTCCTATGGGCGGCACCAACACCCTCGTTCTCGGTAGCGACTGGCTCGAGTTCTGCGAGCCTTGTGGCAACAAGGAGACCCTCACCAACGGCGAGACGGGTGAGGTAAAGACCCTAGCCGAGGTCTTTGACCTAGTCCGCGAAGAAAGAAAAGAGGAACTCATAAGTCCTTGATATTCAACGACTTGCGGGGTTCGGGCCCGCCCCGAGCCGCAAGTGCTTGGTAATCAACAACTTAACCAAACAAGAAAAAAAGTTTTATTCCTAAGTCGTTCACTATTAACCACTTATGCTATTTGGCGATAAAAACTGTTCGATTTGCTATTTATTTGTTTGACATTTCGATTCGATTCTGTCATTGTTATAGTATGAAAATCACCGATACACAAACAAGAATATTCAAGGTCTCAGTTGCCTTGCCTCATACTATGACATTAAGAGAGCGTCCAGAGCTTGGGGGAGTTCAAAAGCTTTTTGAGTTTCCAAATGGCTATGGAGCTTCCGTAGTCATACATAATTTTTCATACGATTTGGAGCTTGCTTTGCTTGATGCAGACGGCACAATTATCTCACACGAAGACATTACAGACGATGTTTGTGGTTATCTTACTGTCGATGGTTGTAACGATGTGTTAGAAAAAATCGCAAAACTTCCAAAAAAAGTGTTGACAAGTGCAACCTAATATGTTTTAATACAACCTTAACAATTAGAAAATCCAAAGGAGAAAATAATTATGCTAAAACTAAACCTAATCCAAAAAATCCGTCTTGCAGTTCGCAGGGCTTTTGACAAAAAGAATATGGCAAAGATTGTCTATAAGAAAAAATCTGACAACAATCTTGGAACATACTACATTGATATGAACTTCATTGAAGACTTTGGTGATATGTTCAATACCTATTCTTTTGCTTCCTCTTTCAACGAGGGTGGCATTCGTTCGTTCTACAAACAAAGAATTGTAGAGCTTGACTTAATCTAACGACTTTTGTTGTTGTGTATTCTACTGTGTAGTAGTATGGTTGTCGTCTCGCCTTGTGGTTAGGGCGAGGCGACTTAACTTTCAAAACAAAAAAATTATGTTTACTAATATCGTATCTATACAATCATTACGCAAAACCCATAGCAAGTGGTGGGACGAATCTTATGAAATGACTTTTACCCTGGGAAGAGAGGCGAAAAATGTAACCTTTACTGAATATGTAAGAAAGTACGAAGAGGGTTGGTGTTTTTATACCACAAGTCAATGGTATCTGTTTAGAGAAAAAGACCAAGATAAAATAAATGAATTTTATAACGCTTCTTTGTTGACAACCTAACGAAAATAACCATACTACTAACTATGAAAATTAACCTACAACTACATCGCAGCGAAGACGAACCTTTTACCCAAAAGTGGGAGGTTGCTCGCAAATGTGTTTTCTCTGTCAATCTTAACCCAAAACACATTGACTATCCAAGCGTTCCGCAAAAGCTTGCCGAACTTTTGTTTCACGTTACCAACGCACCGAGCGAACTCATAACCAAAACGCACGAAAAAATTCTTTTGGCTTTGTGGGAGAACGTAACGCAAAAGACCAATGGCGAACCTGTCTACTGCTTGAGTGTCGGGGATGTCGTTAAGGTCTTAGATGAAGACGGAAACCGCACCACACTAATGTGCAAATCAGTTGGATGGGAGGAACTATGAAAGACCAAAACTATCAAATAGACAAATACGCACAGGACGGATACCACATCACCGATGGTGAAAACGGCTCTGTTTTCGCAACTAACGTAGACGGACACAGCGTTATCCTGTTTGCTGATGGCACTACTAAGGAAGCCTCGCTTACAATCGAAGAAATAGACGAATACGCCTACAAGCACTACGATCAAGGTGGCGACATTGTAGTCGAGTGCATGGAAGACGAAGAAAAACTAGATATGTTTAAAACTTTGGCCAGCCTTGAGGAGTGGATACATACCCAAGGAGAATACAGAATGGAATTCCAAAGCGTTTGGGAATGATGTAAGTCCCTGCAACCCAACAGGTTGCGGGGTCCGCGCCCCCCCGCGCCCGCAACTCGTTGATACTCAACGACTTACGGAATTACGATGCCTCTGAGGGACAGGATCCGTGCCAACTTTTTTTGAAAAAACTTTATTTTTTTTTCGATAAACGCTTGACATCGCACGACTTTTCTCATAAGATGTAGTCTCACAATTAATACTAATCCTATATATAAAATACTATGG
>WTIG01000117.1 GCA_011522825.1 Puniceicoccaceae bacterium | reverse complement strand
GTTTAATATCTCGGTTATAAATAGTAGTTAAGTGTAATGGATTACAACAAGTTGGATCTGTACAACCAGGAAGATTAGTTACCCTTTCTTTTCCTACATCTCCCCAAAACAATGTATACATAATTTTTTTTATTGTTACTTTGTTTGGTGCAATTTCTTTTGCATTTTGTTTGTAGTCAGGAAATGCAAGACGCTTAGGTTTACCTAATTTATCTAAGGTTTTGAGAGGCCAACATTCCGCTGGTCCCCCTACGTCCACCATCTCCAATGCCTTAACCGCATAGTGAGAAAAATCTTCGTGAACATAATTGATGTCTAAACCACACAATCCGGTTTGAATTTTCAAAACGCACTGATAACACCAATGATGTTTTGCATCTCGAATTGTGTGTTCATAGGGACAGGGCAAACCACGATAAAAACCTTGGTCTTCTAAAGTCTCGGACGAATTCAAAAGACGAAAGTTTTTCCGAGCCTTGATGCGCTGCTGGGTCAGCCATCGCTGGGAGTTCGGATTTGCCATGTTTGATGTGGTGTCTTCCAACAGTACCACGGACTTTCTTTAATAGCACAGTGTACGGTTTTAAAATTGGATGTTCAAAGGTGCGAAGTTAGACCTATATTTATTCTTTTTATATAGGTTCTGTACATTATGGTGGTGGTTTGTGGGGGTTTCCAAAGGGGGGAGCACCAAAATGTACAGGTTTTATATAAAAGAAATAAAATACCCTTTAACAACGCATCTTTGATTAGGTAGCTGTAGCAGCAGGAACCTTTTTAGAGGAGCGGCGACGCTTGGGACGTTTGACCACAGGAACTTCAAGTTTTTCAGCAGGAGTTAAAAGCTGGTCAAACTCAGTAGCAAACTGTTCAGCGATGTTGTCCCACTGATATTTGGGATCAGTTGCACGTTCATAGCAAGCTTGAGCCACCTGCTCCCGGTAAGCATCGTCTTCGTATAGAGTGTTGAGGTGCTCGACCAAGCTGTCCGGACTGGGAACCGGCATGTCGCGGTTGTAGTTCATGTCCACGTCGATGAATCCGTTATCAATCAAAAGGCCAGCACCTTCAAAAATTTCTTTGCAAGACGTGTGGTTAGGGACAACCTGGGCGACACCACAGGCTGCATGTTCATGGTTGACGAGACCATGTCCCTCACCTTTGCAGGTATTGACGCCGACATCGCAAGCGTTGTAGATTACATTTAGCGTTTGAACCGGCACAGAGGGAGGTTGATGCGTTTGAGTGGACATAATGATTCTGTTAGTAGGATCTAATCCATTTCGTCGCATCTGCCGACCAAACAGATTCATCACGTCCCAGCCCTGGTCCTTAAGGCCCATGTGCAAGTAAAGACGAGCATTAGGTTTATCGATAGCAAATTCAGCAAAAGCATCAATCGTAATATCAATACGTTTGCGAGCCTGGTTGCGGTTGCCGTTAAATACAATGAAACTATCTTCAGGAATTTTTAACATGCGACGGCATTCCATTTGATCCATCGGATAAAACTGGCCCTCAGTAATTCCATGGGGAATAACAGTAACAGGCTTGGTTACGCCAGCAGCATGAAACTCACGTGCACCAAATTCTGTATACGTAATAACGCTGTCCCACTTAGAAGCATGATCATTTAAAACACCAGTCCAGCCATAAGAATCCATAGGCATGTATGCACAGAATTTAAACTGTCCTTCTGCATGAAAGTCTTTGATCTGATCGTAAAGCTGATTAACAATCCAGGCGTCGTTGTTTACAAAAACAATGTCAGGTTTTTCATTGCTAACAACTTCTCGAATCCGTTGAACACCAAAAGGTTCTGTTTGGAAACGGTTAGATGAAGGATACATTTTAAAATCCTTCAAGAATTCATTGTAATCTCCCCACCAGTTATTACCTAAAACAACAATTTCATATCGATCTTTTAGTCGTGTAATTAAGTTTTCAGTAACCCGTGCAAAGCCAGTACGAGCAACAATATCACCCGACCACAGAATCTTTTTTTTGCTAGACATTAAAAAGGGCACTAAATCGTGCCCTTATATTAACTTATTTTTAGTCTATTACGATTCGGATATTACCTAATGAAGGTGCCCACTCGTTAAACTTTTCTTCCCAGTAGACAGGATTTTCTGCTGCTTCATGAACTGTAGGAAAATTTGCATAACCTGCGTTGTCTCCTGAGTAAAGCATCTGACGGCGTTCATCAGCGTTGCCAAAAAGTTTTACTTGAGAACGGCTGATGGTACTGGCTTCATTTGCAACAGGCCAACTTTCTCGAAGACTAATTCCTTCAATGCAATCTACGTTTTTAATTTTGACTGAATGTACATTTAGTTTTAGTACGTGTTGCAGTTCATCTAGGAGCCAAGCTTTAAAACGCAACAAGCCCATTGCACTAGGTTTACCTGGGCTTACGCTGTGTGCAAAAGCAATGTAATTTGGATAAAGATGATCTTCACAGTTTTTAAAGGGGAAACGTGCATCTGGTTCTCGATTGTCTTGACGCCTGCCAAAACGATGTAAGCCTGCTGGATTAAAAACAACATTATTTCTTAGCCAAGCCTGTTGGAGATTGGTTGATGCATCAACAGCTTCTGAAATAAGTTTGAGTTCTTTGCTATGAATTTCAGTTTCAATTAAGTAGCTACGCATGTCATCTTCTGACATTTCTAATAACCAATTGATCAAACCTGGAAGTTCCGGAGCAAATGCACCGAAAGAAATAGAACCCTCTCTGGTGTACTTGTTAGAAATCAATTGAACTTGCTCTTTAGCGTTGCCTTGAAAGCGCCGATTAAATGGAATAGTAATGCGACGACGTTTAAGACCAGAAGTGGAATCAGTAGTAGCAATGACTTCATTTCCAGTAACGATACAAAGACCTTTAAAGATGAAAGGTGGAATTTTTGTACCAGAGTTTTTGTGTTCAGCCCGAAGAGGATCGCCTCCAGTCATAGCTTTAAATTTAGAAACGTCACCTGCATAGCGTTCCACATCATTGAATAAACAGAGACTTGCATCAATGAATCTTGCAGATTCAAAACGACTGCGCAGATTTTCAAAGTCAGTAGCGACTGTGTTTTCAAGGCCAACAAGTGCAGTGCAAAGAGAAGCAAAAGTTGACTTACCTGTTTTACCAGGGCCAACAATTTCTAAAAAACGCTGGATGTCATACGCGCCAACTAAACAAGCACGAAGCCAAGCGCGTAAGATTTCTACGATTTGTTCATCGCCTTTTTGAACTTCATTTAACCATTGTTTAATGTGGTTGCAATGGGCATTGGAATCGTAATCATAAGGAATTTTGCGAGTAAGTCTGAAGTTACGAGAGTGTTCAAAAGTTTCAAGAGTAACAATATTGACAACTTTATTTTTAAAACAACGCAAGTCAGAATCAGGATTCCATTCTTTATCGTCACGCAAGTAACGAGCAAGAGATTTTGTAACAGAGATTACACGGTTATTATCCCAACCTTTAGGTAAGTGAGTTTCATTAAGATCATAAAAATATTTTTCAACCTTTGCTTCTGCTTGATCTTTTTCAACGACTGACCAAGAACCGCTTTTGTACTCCATAAAATTATTGTGTGTTGTAGAAAATACCATATTGCCTTGAAGAATCTGGACAATGGTAAGAACTAATTGATTGTCTGGTGCATTATTTTTAGGACGAGAATTGTTTTGAGATATAAATTTTTCTTCTTTTTCGTAATTTTCTGCAATGTTTAATGCGTTTTGAAGAAGTTGAGCCATTGGATCGTTGGATTGAAATTTAGTGTAAGCCTCAGCTTGAGCATCAAGTAGTTCATCAGAAGGCGCAAATGCTCCGATAGCAGATGCATTGAACTGATAACCACTTTCTTGAGCGTGATGAAAGAGAGTACCAAGGCTTACACCTCGACCACTTCCAAAACTATTCCATTTATCTAATGTTACTTGTGGATCATACTTCTCTGATGATTGTGAGTATTTATCCCATAGATCATAAAGGCTGTCATCAAAGTCATGAATAGCTTGACCAATGGTAATCCACATGTCGTAGTCATCCA
>WTIG01000033.1 GCA_011522825.1 Puniceicoccaceae bacterium | reverse complement strand
CTCCTACTATGGCCCCGAGTTTTCTCATCTTGGTGTCGTGGCTTTTCCTTTCTAAATCAAATATTTTAATATCTTTCTGGTCTAATCTTAGATTAGAGCAAATAACGCCTGCCCCTAAGTGTGCCTTATTACCGATGATACTATCACCAACATAAGTGAAATGTGGTATTTGAGCATTGTCTAAAATGAGTGTATTTTTAAATTCGCAAGAATTGCCCAAAACACAATTTTCGCCAACTATGACATTTCCGCGAATATAAATACCGGGTCTGAGTTCAGTATTTTTACCTATATAACAAGGACCTTCTATGCTCCCATAGGGTGGTAATTTTACCGTAGGATGTATAAAGACCTTACCTTTAATCGATAAGTTAGTAGGTACTTCAATCGAAGTATCTTCAAATGGGTAATTAGCTAAGGAATCTTTTATTTTTGTCAGCCATTCCCAAGGTGCATCACTTAGGGAAAAATAATCTTTGAAAGGAAAATCTTTGGGTAAGGTGAAAAAGTCGTTAGCTTTTAACATAAAGTATTAGGTTTGCTCTTTGTGTGACACATTCAAGCTAGAGTGCTTGCTGTCACTATGGTGGTCATCACCATGAGTGTCTAATATATTATTTTCATCGCTTGTTTCTGAATCTGATTCCAAGGATGGGGTCTCTGGTTCAGGGGATAAATCGACATACAGTTCTTCCGAAGTCCATGGACTTGTGCGTGCATTGTACATGGCCATGTAATTTTTCATGGTTTCTTCAGTAATCTCTGATCCTGCATTGCCCCACTCTTGTCTGATATAAGTCAAAACGCCCGCTATTTGTTTAGGCTTAAGATTAAGTCCTGAAGGTCCAAAAGCTGGCATATTGCCATTGTAAGTCTTGCCTAATACAATGACTTTACCATTCATACCATTAATAAGAATTCTAGCTAATACCTCTTGGTGGCCTAAGACCCAATCGGACTCCACTAAAGGAGGATAGACTCCGGCAACACCGAGACCATCGTTTTGGTGGCATTGTGCGCACTGAGCAAGAAAGACTTTTTCCCCTATTTCAAATAAAGATTTTTCTGGAATAGCAAGGGCTTCATCTTTGGCGACAAAATCTGGGTGATATCCATCCCACCTAAACTCGCCTCCTTTCGTGACAATGTGAATACCGCCCCAAAAGCAAACGCCTGCAAATAAGAAAATTAAAGCAATTGGCAGAAAAGAAAAACCTTCTTTAGGTAATTCCTTATTCTTAATTAAATTTTCATGTATCTCTTGAATGGCATCGTCGTGCAATTCATTAGAATCATTTAAGTCTTTATTTTCCTGTGTCATTTTTTGTTATTACTGCTTCAGGCAAATTATAATGGATATCAAGGTTTAATAAATATTCAACTAATGCAATGGCTCTTTTAGTTGGAATAATAGCCATGCCTTCCTTAGGTGTATTAGGATTGCCTTCAGGAAAAACTAAGGCACTATCTGTGGCAGTCGTTTCGCTGATTTCAACGGTTTTAAATAAAAAAGGGAATGGTGGCATTAGAGAGCCTGGAGAGGTAATCTGAGGGTTGTATAAATGCAATAAATGCCAATTCAAATCTTTAATCCTAGCCCCTACATTGGATAAATCTGGGCCAAGACGAGTATAGCCAAGTACTACATTAGATTGCATAATGTAATCTCTAGGTACGGAAACGCGTTGTCCAAAACCTCGTTCCAAATCTTTCCCTAACTCTTCTCTGCGTACTTGCTGACTATGGCAATTGACACAACCTAGTTGAATATACTCCATATGTCCTTGCTCGGACAATCCAGATAATTTCATCGGGTAGAGAGGATCACCCTCAACCAAGATGGGTTCACCTGATTCATTCAATTCAAGACTTTCAGTTGATTGTTTAAGGTCACCCAGTTGATTAAGGCTGGATGAAATCAACCCTAAGAAAGACGATGTCAGAATAATAAAGATACCAAATAATAAGACTGAGAAATGTTTCATAATATTAATCTAGGTATTTTGATTAAGCTCTTCATTAGAGAAATTTGGAAGTGCATCTAGTAACTTACTTAGAAGTAATCCAGTAACATTGAATGCAAAAAGCAAATTAGCTAAAAGAATTAAAACGAGTCCTACCAACTTTAATTGCATCCAAAGAGATAAATTATTAGTGATCTCTAGGAAGGATAATTCGACTGTATTGTACTGTGTGCCTTGTTGCCAGCCACCGATATAAAGAGCGGCTAAAAGAATAATAATTCCTAGTGCTGATAGTATAAATTGAAGGTTCGGTAGAAAATAAGATTTGAAATAATGATTCAGTAAAGTTGGAACTAAGTAATAAAAAGCGCCAAAGAAAATCATGCTAAAGAATCCATAAATGAGCTGCCAGTGATGCGCATCATAAATCATAGTAAAATGAGCTACTGCATCAATTGAAGAAAATGTAAGAAGCATTTTTACAATTAAATGCAATATGAAGGCTATACTACCGAAAGTTATGAATCTAAGGGCTAAGTTGTTCTTAAGCTGACTGGCACTAGCCAAAGCAGTTCCAACCAAATTTACGTAAAGAATTAAAAGCGGTATGATTAAAGCAATTGCAAAAACAATTGAAGTTGTGGTTAGCCAAACTGGAACTGGAGCTCCAATTAAGTAAGTCATACCTGACCATGACGCAAACAATGCAAATGTCCAAAATGCTAAGGCAGACATATGATAACTGCGTATCGGCGTGTTTGATAATTTCGGAATGAAATAATAGCACGCTCCTAAAGCAATTGGGCATAACCAAAGGTAAAATATATTATTAATATACCATGCATGTACAATCGATTGAAGTGCACCTCTGACTGGAACCCAATTGATAAAAAATTGTCCGATAACAAATATCCAAGGAAACCACAACAAGCCACCCAATATATACCATTGGGAGACATAGGAATAATCATTTTGCTTATGGCGATAAGCGACAATACCCCAGACTGCGATTAAGGTATAAGCTAATAAAAATATACCTGAAGTGTAACTAGGAAATTCCATCCATGAGTATGCAGTAAGATCACCAATAAAAATGCCAAGTAAGCCAAGCGTGAGTGCAACATTCCAAATAAAGCCTGCGAGCAATAAGATGCCACCGTGTTTAATAGGTGTGCTGGATAAACGAGCCATTATCCAAAAAGCGACTGCAAAAATTGCATTACTGCACCAACCCATAATTAAAGTGCTATTAAGCATTGCCTGAATACGTCCAAAGGTGAAACCTTCGTAAGTGCTTAAAAAGCTAGGCAGGACAGTTTTTATTCCTCCAATAACAGCAAACAAAGAGCTTAGTAGAAGCCAAGTGATAGCTGATAAAATAAAATAAAAGGCGGCCTTATTGATAGAGCTGTCAATTGCGTTAAGCGAATCGTTGGGACTTGCGATTGAAGGCTGTGACATAATGAACGGGATAAATTTTAAATTTATATTTTGAATTAGTTTTGGCGATATTCAGAAAGAATGAGTTCCATGGCCCTATCAATCGGAATTTTTGCTGTCTCAGTAGCATTAAGTTCCAATAAGTTTAGCTTCTTGACTCCCTCTGCACGGATAGTTTCTGCTTCATTAACTCTCTGTTCTTTTATTTCTGCATCAATCCCTTCAGGTTTGTTTGGCAAATAAGTCACCACAAGAATTAAGAGGAAGACCAAAATGGCTAAGCCTCCAAATACAAATGAGAACACGGATGAAAAGTTGAATTCGTTTTTGCTCATAAGGGTCAATTATTCTGAATGGTTAAGAGACTTAAGGATATTAGGATCTTTAATTGGAATAGGTTCGGCCTTAAGCATACTGCGGCAAACGGACCAAATGCAAATACCTCCGATTCCGATAATTGCTGCTATATCAAAAATCTCAACGGAAAATTGACGAATGTAGTAACCATGAGATGCGGTTGCATCAATAACCTTGCCTGGGATTAAATTCCAATAGAGGTCAATTAAGTGGAATGTAAGTATCCATATGGCAACAAAGACCAATCGACTGACGACGACCTTAGTCTTATACCACAATAGCAGTAAGAAAGGTGTTACAAAG
>WTIG01000211.1 GCA_011522825.1 Puniceicoccaceae bacterium | reverse complement strand
GAGATACACCATACAAATGAGATTCAATCCATTGCACAGTTTGAAAGACCCAAGCAGGCAATTAATTATGATATGTTAAATGAGTCTGAACGACCGATACTTGAATTGCTCAAAGAGGGAGAGCGTCTCAGCGTTAATGAAATAGCAGAGTCAATCCATCAAAACATCAGTACCACCAATGTATTGATGATTCAGCTCGAGCTAAAGCATTATGTGAAAAAAGCGATAGACGGAAAGTATGAGGCCTAGCTCAATGTAAACGCTCTTTGTAGAAAGCGGTTACTTAAAACTGAAACGTATATTGAGAAAGACGACGATTGATTTCTTCAATAATGGAAGTTTCTTCACTTTCAGAAGGAGCGGTGAACGTCACAGAAAAGCGAACAAAATGACCACAATCATCCCAAGGCACGGTGCTGATTAACTCATTAGTGATAAGCCATTGAGAGAAATCTTCACCAGTCTCAAAGTTGACGACTTCACCATTTATCTCTGCGGATTTTGGCGACTTCACATAAAGGAAAAAACTACCCTTTGGCTTTGATACAGAGAAGCCATTGCCTTTTAATGCTTCAACGAGATGATCCATTCTACGAGAATATTTATTCGCAATCGTTTGAGTGATAATCGGGTTTTTTAAGGCAACTGCCGCAGCGGATTGTATCGCTAAAAACTGTCCTGAGTCTGAATTATCTTTCATGTCTCCATATGCTTTAACTAAGAGTGGGTTTCCGACAACAAAGCCGATACGCCAACCAGTCATATTAAAGCTTTTGGATAAAGAATGTAATTCGACTGCTACATCTTTTGCCCCTTCAACTTGGAATATCGATAAGGGATCTCCTTCAAAGATAAGAGATGCGTAAGCAGCATCTTGAATGATGATCAGTTCGTTTGCCTTTGCGAAAGCAACAGCCTTTTCAAAGAATTCCAATGTGGCAGATGCCCCAGTTGGATTGTTTGGATAATTAATGACCAAAATTTTAGCCTTTTTGAGGATGTCCTCAGGGATTGATTCTAGGTCTGGAAGGAAATTATTTTCTGCTTTGAGAGGAAGGTTGTGTACATGCCCGCCATAATATTGTGCATGCGTTCCCAAAACAGGATAACCAGGAGTTGTCATTAAAACATAGTCTCCAGGATTAATGAAACAGGCTGGAAACATAGTCAGTGCTGTTTTGGAGCCAATTGAGTGAATGACTTCTGTCTCTGGATCAATAGAATCAACCTTAAATACTTCCTTCATGTAGTCGGCGGCCGCTTTTTTGAAATTGTCGCCTCCATTGTCAGCGTAACCTCTATTTTCTGGCAGATAGGCTGCTTCTGTTAAGGCATCGACTACGATAGGGAAGGCCATTGCATCTGGCTCACCAACGCCCATATCAATTAAAGGAAGGTCTGGCTTACTTTCGGTCGCCGCTTTCTTAGCGCGTTTGATTTTTTCAAATTTATAAATCGCTGTCGATTTTCCGTATTGATTTCCGCCAATGCGTTCGGCGAAGAGTTCTTGAATGTATGGGTCGCTCATAATCAGTCTTTAAATAAATTGTTGTTTAAAATTGTTAATTATTTTGTTTGTGAATTTCTTACTGCCGTAAAGAATAATCGAATAAAATATGCAAGTTATTGAATCAGTCGAAGAAATGCAAACGGTTGCGATGCAATTACGCTTCGGAGGCCATTTGATTGGGCTAGTGCCAACCATGGGTAATTTGCATGAGGGTCACCTTTCTTTAATTAAGCAGGCAAAAGAAAAATCTGATAAGGTGATTGTCTCTATTTTCGTTAATCCGAAGCAATTTGGACCAAATGAAGATTTTGATGAATACCCAAGAACGTGGAAAGAAGACCTGAAAAAATGTGAGGAAAATGGAGTCGACATCGTATTTCATCCCTCAGTCGAGGCTATGTTCCCTAAAGATTTTTCCTCTTATTTAACTGAAGAAGTTGTCAGTTCGGTTATGTGTGGCGTATCTAGGCCCAGTCATTTCAAAGGAGTCACTACTGTTTGTTTGAAGTTATTTAATTTAGTCCGCCCAGATTTTTCATTTTTTGGACAAAAGGATGCTCAGCAGTGTGCCGTCATCAAAAAAATGGTTCGAGATTTGAATATTCCTACTGAGATAAAAGTCGGTGAAACCGTCAGAGAGCCAGATGGCTTAGCGCTGAGTTCAAGAAATCAATATCTCTCAAAGCTTCAAAGGGAGGATGCGCTTTCTATTTCAAAAGCACTATTAAAGGCAAAAGAACTCGTAGACAGTGGCATTAAGAATACAGATCGAATTATTGCTGAAATCATTCATTTGCTTTCGCAAAAACGTCGTATTCGTGTGATCTATGTTCAAGTTGTCGATAAAGATTCTATGCAAGCCGTTAAAACAATATCATCCAATCAAACTCTTGCCTGTGTGGCTGTCTGGGTGGATGATGTGCGCTTGATCGACAATATTGTATTTTAAGCAATCATTAGATGGGGCCTAAAAAGAAATATGATGTGATCGTGGTCGGTAGTGGTATTGCTGGGCTGAGTGTGGCTTTACGCCTTGCTGACAAAGGTCATACCGTTGGCATCATAACAAAAAAAGATTCTGCTGAATCCAATACTAATTATGCCCAAGGTGGAATTGCAGCAGTCACATCCAATTCGGATGAAGTGGCTATTCATGTGGAAGATACCTTAAAAGCAGGTGATGGGCTTTGCGACCGTCCGGTAGTTGAAGAAATTTTAAGAGACGGTCCTCAAGGAATTAATGGACTGATTGAGAAAGGAGTGAATTTTTCCTTACTAGAAGATGGACGAATTTCATTGGGGAAAGAAGGGGGTCATTCCAAAAGAAGAATTCTCCATGTGAAGGATGTGACTGGTAAGGCTATAGAAAAAGCCTTGTTACACTCAGTAGAAACCAATCCATTGATTGAGACATTAGAGCATTATTTTGCGGTAGAGTTAATCACAGTCGATAAGCTAAAGCAGAACAATCAAGATATCTCCGAAACGAACCGAGTCGTTGGTTTATTTGCCTTAAACATTAATAATAATCGGGTAGAAACCTTTGAGGCAAAGGCGGTCTTGTTGGCTACAGGGGGAATGGGGCAAATTTATCAATTCACTACCAACCCTTTAATTGCTACCGGTGATGGCATCGCAATGGCTTATCGTGCGGGTGCAGAAATCCAAAATATGGAATTTATCCAATTCCACCCAACAGCATTCTATTCACAAAAAAATGAACGCTTCTTGATTACAGAAGCCCTAAGAGGCGAAGGTGGCATTTTGAGAAATTTAGACGGTGAAGCCTTCATGGAGAATTATGACGAGCGTAAGGATTTAGCGCCCAGAGATGTCGTTGCTCGATCAATTGATCGTGAAATGAAGCGTTCAGGTGCAGAGCATTTATGGTTAGATGCTACATCTCTAGGTTTAGAAACCTTACAAAAGCGATTTCCTAATATCTATGATTATTGTAAAAATCGAGGAATCGAAATTGAAAAGGAATGGATTCCAATCGTGCCAGCAGCACACTATTTGTGTGGAGGAGTAAAGACTAATCTAAATGGAGAGACTGACATTCCGGGTTTGTATGCTTGCGGTGAGGTCGCCTGTACTGGCTTACATGGGGCAAATCGTTTAGCCAGTAATTCATTATTAGAAGCTGTAGTAATGGCGAATCGTGGAGCGGACTCCTTGCAAGAGTATTTGAAAAATAGCGACACTTTTTCAATGGAATCAATTCAATGGATTGACGGGGATTTAGAAATTTCTGACGAGCGAGTGGTTCTCACCCACAATAGAGATGAGTTACAGCGTACTATGTGGGATTATGTCAGTATCGTTCGGACAAACAAGCGACTAAAGAGAGCCTGGAGTCGTTTGATCAATTTAGAATCAGAAATCAATGAATATTATTGGAATTTTAAAGTAGATGTCTCTTTGCTTGAGTTGAGAAATATGATTACTACAGCAAAATTGGTGGTGGGATGTGCCCTTCAAAGAAAAGAAAGTAGGGGGCTGCATTTTAATTTAGATTATCCAAATAATTAGCGGCAAACGCAGCCACGTCAACTTAGAGTCCAAAGTTCGAGAAATTGCA
>WTIG01000132.1 GCA_011522825.1 Puniceicoccaceae bacterium | reverse complement strand
TCTTAAACCCGAGATTCGCCATCCATTCAAGCATAGCATACCCATCTTCAAATTTATGAGAACAACAACAAGTGGATAAAGCTAAATTGTCTTCTACTTGGCTATTATGACTCATATAAAAAAATATCCCCGATACTAAAAAGTAAGGCGAGGATACATGCTATAAAATTTTAAAAAAATAAAAAAGCAAAAACTACATTTTTGAATAACGCACTCTAAGCATGTTATTAAAATCTAGCTCTTTCTTTTTACGTCTTTTAGCTTGAGATGGCTTCTCGAAATAACGCTTAGCGCGCACATCACGAATAACCCCTTCACGATCAAGGCGTTTTTTTAAACGGCGGAGAGCTCTTTCCATTGGCTCACCTTTACGAACTGTAACATCTAATGACATAATAAATTAAAGAAAGAACCTAAAAAAGATCATGCATTTTTCAAGTCAACCTTAAATTCAAACCTTTTAATCGCTAATTCGTTCGAGGATGGCCACGCTCTCTATATGACGTGTATGCGGAAAAAGATCAAATGGCTGCACTTCTTTCAATTGATAGGCCTTCTCTACAAAATACTTCAAATCTCTAGCTTGAGTCGCAGGATCACACGATACATAAATAATTTTGCGCGGATTGAATTCTAATAATTGTTCAATAAACGCTAGGTCGCACCCTTTTCTTGGAGGGTCAATGATTACTGATGTATTTTCGCCCGAGAATTTAATGTGTTGAAAGATAGCTTCCGCCTTACCTATCTGAAAGCGTACATTGTCAATTGCATGTATTTGAGCATTAACTTTTGCCAACTGTATCGCTGCTTCTGAAATCTCAACTCCTACGACTGACTCAAAAACCTCAGATAGACTTAATGCAAATAGTCCAACTCCACAATAAGCGTCTACTAAATGGGTGATTTCATCACTACTAGCATGCGATTTCACAAATTCGACTAAATCGGGTAAGATAAAGGGATTATTTTGGAAGAATTCACCCGCTTTAAATTGAAAGGTCAACGCTCCAACCTTTTCTGAAACAACCGCCTTAGGGTTATTAATAACGCCTTCTAGTGTTTCTCTTAATAATAAGGTCCCACCTCTTTGCCGTCTTTTTTTACCCCCTTCCATTATGGCTTTTTTTCTCATTTCAGGGAGTGCTTGATTAATGGCATCGGTCGCAATGACACACTGCTCAACATCTATTATATCGTGCCTACGACCATATTTTAAAAAACCGATTGGTTGCTCACCGTTTTTATCCGGTCGATTGTAATGCGGGGTAATCTTGGAACGGTAACCATAAACCTGCTTTGATGACTTGGCTAAAGAAACTGAAAATTCTATATCCCCATTTTTTTTGAGTAACTCTTGGACTTGTTGCGTTTTGATTCTTAATTGTTCTTCGTAATCAATATGCTGGTATTGGCAACCACCACACGCTGAAAACAAAGCACATTTAGGAGACACTCGATATTCAGAAGGTTCTATAATTTCTAATAAATCGGCTTCTGAATAGTGACTATGATTTCGGTAAATACGGACCTTTACTAATTCGCCTGGGATTACAAATGGCACCATAACAACCCAACCGTCCACGCGACCCACACCCATCCCTAGGTTCGCCAAGTGACCAATCCTTAATTCTAGCTCTTGATGATACTCGAAAGGTGTAGGTAGAAAGTTTTTAGGAATTTGCATCGGTGAATCTATAAAATTGTAAAAAAATAAAGATCTGTCTTATTAAAGCCATGGAATCTATGTATATCGAAAGTCCACAGAACAACCACGTCAAAAATCTTGTAAAACTACGAGATAGAAAACACAGAAATCGACAAGACAAATTTATCATAGAGGGCTTAAGAGAGATTCAGCACGCAATTGATTCTAATTACCCTGTAGTCACCATCTATTATTGTCCTGAATTATTCCCCTCTGAATCACATTCCCAATTTTTAGACCTTTTAAAAGCAAAAGGACAGCCACAATGTATACGCATGCACACTTCTGCATTTTCAAAAAGTAGCTATCGGGAAGGTCCTGATGGACTCATTGCGCTATCTGAAGCCAAAGAAATGAGCCTATCCACGCTTAAGCTCAAAGAAAATAGCACTTTATTAATTTTAGAGGGTATAGAAAAACCAGGCAATTTAGGCGCGATCATACGCAGTGCCGAAGGAGCAGGAGTCGATGCCATCTTACTGAATAATTGTTTGCTCGATGCCTATAATCCAAATGCCATAAGAGCCTCTCAAGGTTTGGTATTTCGCCTTCCTATTATAAACGTAGAAACAGACTATCTTTTAAAATGGCTCAAAGAACACCAGTTTGTGAGTATTGCCACCACTCCGAAAACAGATAATTGCTATTCCAAACAAAGCTATTCACAAAGAACGGCACTTTTAATGGGAAGCGAAAGCCATGGATTATCCGAAAAATGGCTGAATCAAGCTGATTACTTAATCAACATTCCGATGAAAGGTCATGCAGATTCTTTGAATGTTTCAGTGGCTACAGCAATTTGCCTCTATGAAATCAATCGTCAAAAGAGTCTTTAAATGAAGGCCTGCTTGCGTGCATCCATAGCCCAGCCATAAAGCGACTCATATTTCTCGGCCGATGCAGTCCATGAGAAATCCATTTTCATACCATTAGCCTGCATAGACAAAAATGTTTGTTTCTCCTTTGTGTATATTTCAGAGGCTTGCACAATGACATTAAGGAGTTCTATTGCATCAATATTGGTAAAATTAAACCCACAGCCTTTAGACCAATCCTCAGGACAAACTGGAACCGAGTCCCCTAATCCACCTGTACGCCTTACGATAGGAATCGTTCCGTATTGCATGGCGTACATTTGACTGAGTCCACAAGGTTCAAATCGACTCGGCATTAAAAGAAAATCGCCTCCAGCAATTGTTTTGTGAGCTAAGGTGTTATCGAATTTTAATAAGGCTGAAAAGCGCTTAGGGTATACTTTACTTAAATGAACAAAGGCATTTTCTAAGCTTTCATCACCTGTGCCAACTAAAGCAATTTGTATATTAGTCTCTTGCATTAAGCGGTCACTTATTTGCAAAAGTAAATCTAATCCCTTTTGATCGTATAGACGAGAAACAACAACGAATAGAGGAGCATTTTCATCCTCTGCTAAACCATATGTGGATTGAAGGTCTTGTTTACATTTTGATTTTCCGCCCAAGTCTTTCAAAGAAAAGTTTTCAGTAATTAAAGGATCTATGGAAGGATTCCATTCGTTAGTATCAATACCATTGATAACTCCTATCAAATCAGGGGAACGAAAACGCGTAACTGAGTCCAAGCCACAACCGTATTCAGGCGTTTGAATTTCCTTTGCATAAGAAGGACTGACCGTAGATATTTTAGTGGAATGATATATAGACCCCTTGAGCATATTTAATTGCCCATAGGATTCATAGCCATCTTGCTTGAATAAACCATTAGGCAGTCCTGCAAAATTCAAAACAGAGGGAGCACTATACCCTTGATGCTGAAGATTATGAATCGTCATTATCGAGGCGGCTCGACCTAAAGGTTGATTAAAATCATTTGTATTTAAAAATGCAGGAACAAGACCTGTTGCCCAATCATGACAGTGAATAATATCAGGCACCCAATTTAAATGATTGCAAAGGTCTAAAGAGCCTCTCGAGAGGAATGCGAATCGAAAACCATTATCCTCCTCTATTCCGCTAGGACCGCAATAGACATCTCCAGACCCGAAATACATTTCATATTCTAAAAAATACACCTTTGCAGAACAATCAGGGTATACTGTTTCCCAAACACGAGTATAAACATCTTCGGCCCCTAATTGAACTCGCATACTAGGGTCTTCTAATAGTTTAGCCGATTCAAAATGTTTTATGTCATGGTATTTAGGAAGAACTATACGAACGTCATGTCCTTTTTTAGATAATGCCTGAGCCAAAGCACCAACTGCATCAGCTAGGCCACCTACCTTTACAAAAGGAACTGACTCAGGGGCTACCATTAAGATATTCATTAATAATTCTGTATATCTAAAGGACGGTTAATCAGAACTTTTAGTATCCGTAAGCTTATTTACGAATTTATTAAAATCAAAATTCAATATAGGTAATAAGCACAATAGACCAATTGTAGTCAGCACCAAAACCGCCATGCCCATTACATCGTGAACACTCCCAATATCGCCTATT
>WTIG01000190.1 GCA_011522825.1 Puniceicoccaceae bacterium | reverse complement strand
AGTCTATAAAATCGGTTCAAAAAGTTTCGTACTGGATCAAACCAAAGCAGAAGAAGCCTTTTCGGCAAAACGCATCATCAATGGTCGCGATACGATGTTCTTTAATATTTTGCCGCTAAAGTACCAATGGGCTTATGAATTGTATAAAAATATGAAGAATAATCACTGGGAGCCAGAAGATATTCCTATGCAAAAAGACATCGAGTTATGGCGTAGCAACGATTTGACGGACGTAGAGCGTTGGATCATTAAAATGGCGATTGGATACTTTTCAGCAGCAGAGGGTATTGTTGGTGATAATGTGATGCACGTGACTCGTGAGTTGGTAACGGCCCCTGAGTTGAAGTTGGTTTTAGGACGTCATGCACATGAAGAAAATATTCATGCGGATTCATTGGTTTATATGATCAGTTCACTTGGGATTAATCCACACGAGTGTGAGTCTATGTTTGAAGATATTCCAACGATTGACCGAAAAACAGAATTTGTGGTGAGCAATTCTAAGGGATTACGCCGTGATATGGATTTGACTAAGACGGAAGAGAAGCAGGCTTTTGCAAAAAATATCTTCTTATTCGGACAATGCATGGAAGGGACTCAATTCTATGGACTATTTGGTATGATCCTTTCACTCTATCGTCAGAATAAGTTCCCAGGCATTGGACAAATGTTCCGTTACACACTTAGAGACGAATCAAACCACATTGAGCTATTCAGAAATTTATTTATGGACCTTGTTGAAGAGAATGAGGACGTGTGGACAGAATCATTCCGACAAGAGCTTAGGGATCTTATGGCAGAAGCGGTTTCTCTTGAGAAAGCCTTCATTAAAGATTGCTTACCGGTTAATTCAGTTGGTTTGAGTTCAGAAGAATTTTGTCAGTACATTGATTACATCGCAGACCGCCGTCTAGAAGGCGTTGGTTTAGATCCGCTTAACCCTGGAATCACAAACCCCTTCCCATGGTTAGCAGAGATGATGGATATCAAAAAAGAGCAAAACTTCTTTGAGGGTCGGGTCACCGAGTATCAAAAGGCTAGTGCTCTTGGCAATGTCGATGATGACGAACTGTAATCTTAAAGCGGTTCATTGTTATTTTCAGTCTATCTGAACACCACTTTCATAAAATTTACCATTAACTACTCTATTTAAAATTTAAAAAAAGGACACTTACTTATGTTTAAAAAATATGCTTTTGAAGAAGATCTAGAACTCAAGCGCTTCACTGATACACCACTCGAACATAAACCCCGTTTCGATTGGCGTGGAGTTATCAGTGCAGAGCAGTTCTCTAGTTCAGAAATACGAATCCAAACAGAGTCTGGAGAACAGGCTTTTGATTTGGCTGAAATTGCCGAGACTATTGGCTCTGCCTTGACCGATCTTCTTTTATCAAGAAAGGAAGATGAAATCTTTACTGAAGTGAACCAAAACTTTGTGGCTAAAGTTGCGGAAAGTGTAGGTCAAGTTTTGAGCAGTCAGATCGAAGAAGGCAAAGAATTGAAATTATCTAATCACGATATTCATTTGTTGATTGAGAAAGCTTTAATTGAAAATGATGCCTATGATGTGGCTAAGAGTTTGGTTTTTGCACGTAAAGGCAGTGGTGCTAGTGCAGACGAAAGAAAACCGATTTCCATTCAGTTGATTCGCAGAAATAAACAAGTGGTTCCTTGGAATGAATCAAAAATAGAGGTAGCGGTTAGAAAAGCCTTCCTTTCCTTACATTTGGATTCTGAACCTGCAGTGATTATTGCTCGTTCGGTAACCGATCGCTTGAACAATGCTGGGCAAGCTTTCATTAATATCGAAGACGTTCAAGATGCTGTGCAAGAAGAAATGATGCGCCAAGGGTACTTTAAAGTTGCGGAGTCGTATATTTTGCATCGTGCCCACAGAGCTCAGTTACGTGATTTAGAAGTTCAGCCAGTCGAAAGTGAACAGCAAGAGGCGATGATTGTTGTTACCGATGAAGCAGGAAATAATAATTTCTGGGATGGCTTAGACTTAAGACTGCGAATTGAGTTTGCAATGATTGGCTTAGATTTAAGCCTAGAAAAAGATGCGATTGAAACAGAATTACGGCGTTCCTTGTACCCAGAGATGAAACGTGCGGATCTGCAAAAAACAATCATTTTGAATGCAAAATCAATGATTGAGAAAGATGCTGATTTTGCCAAGTTTGCCGCCCGTATTCTACTCAGTTATATTTATGAAGAAGTCCTGGATTGGGATATCGTAAAAGACGGTATTAATGGATTGAAAGAAGCGCATCGTATTGGTTTCAAAACCTACCTAAAGAGGGCAGTTGAAATTGATCGTTTAAATCCTGATTTATTGAAGTTTGATATTGAAGCGATCAGTCAATCGCTCGACCCATCTGCCGATTTGAATTTCGATTACTTAGGTATTCAAACCTTATACGACCGCTATTTAATTGTCGATAAGGTGGCTAAAGTGAAACGTCGCTTGGAAGTCCCTCAATTCTTCTGGATGCGTGTTTCTATGGGATTATTTATCCGAGAGGAAGTGAATAAAGAGCAAAAAGTATCTGATTTATATAATTTGTATAAGAGTCGCCGTTTCTGTTCATCGACTCCGACTTTATTCAATTCAGGAACCTTGCACTCGCAGTTATCCTCCTGCTATCTTTATAAGGTAGATGACACAATTGAATCTATTATGCACCGAGGAATTGCAGATAATGCATTCTTATCAAAATGGGCTGGTGGATTAGGTGGTTCATGGACAGCCGTCCGTGGTACAGGTGGATTCATTAAAGGAACGAATGGTGAAAGCCAAGGAGTGATTCCATTTTTGAAATTACATAACGACCAGTTAGTGGCTGTGAATCAAGGGGGTAAACGTCGTGGTTCAGGCTGTGCTTATTTAGAAACTTGGCACAATGATATTTTAGACTTCCTCGAATTGAGAAAAAATACAGGGGATGATCGCAGACGTACGCATGATATGAATACGGCTAATTGGATACCTGACTTATTCATGAAACGCATGGAGGCCCGTGGTAACTGGACCTTATTCCGCTCCAATGAAGTATCAGATCTGCATGACTTATACGGAAAAGCGTTTGAAGATCGTTATTCCGAGTATGAGGCACAGGCAGAACGTGGTGAAATCTTTGGCGAAACAATGCCTGCTATTGATTTGTGGAAGGCGATGCTTCGCATGATCTTTGAAACAGGTCACCCTTGGATTACTTATAAGGATCCATGTAATATTCGTAGTCCACAAGACCACGCTGGAGTGATTCATAGTTCAAACCTCTGTACTGAGATTACTTTGAATACAAGTGCTGATGAAACAGCAGTGTGTAATTTAGGCTCTGTAGTCCTAGATTCTCACTTGGACAAAGATGGTAATC
This sequence comes from Puniceicoccaceae bacterium, assembly GCA_011522825.1. Classification (GTDB taxonomy): domain Bacteria; phylum Verrucomicrobiota; class Verrucomicrobiia; order Opitutales; family Coraliomargaritaceae. Next base: position 829 of record WTIG01000190.1, on the reverse strand, counting down.
TAGATCATGAAAAATTAAGAGAGACTATTCGTATAGCTGTTCGTGCTTTAGACAATGTGATAGATATTAATTTCTATCCAACGGATTCTGCAAAAACAGCAAATACTCGTCACCGTCCTATCGGTCTAGGTATCATGGGATTACAAAATGCTTTATATAAGAAAAATATCGCATTTGCTTCACAAGCGGCAGTTGAATTTAATGATGAATTCATGGAGGCAATTGCCTATTATGCATACGAGGCTTCATCTGACCTGGCTGAAGAATTCGGCACTTACAGTAGCTATAAAGGCTCAAAGTGGGACCGTGGAATCATGCCACAAGACAGTATTGATCTTCTTGAGCAAGAGCGTGGAATTGAAATCAAAGTTCCAAGAGCTGGTAAAATGGACTGGAAGCCATTGAGAGAAAGAATTGCTAAACAAGGAATGAGAAATTCTAATGTGTTAGCGATTGCTCCTACAGCTACGATTTCCAATATCATGGGAACAACACCTTGTATTGAGCCAACGTATAAAAATCTCTTTGTTAAGAGTAATTTATCTGGCGATTTCATTGTTCTAAATAATAGCTTAGTGAAAGACTTGAAGGCTGAAGGCTTGTGGAATCAAGATATGGTTGATCAGCTGAAATACTTTGATGGTGAGTTGGATTCGATTGAAAACATACCGGATCATTTACGAGAAAAGTATAAGACTGCTTTCACGATTGATTATGAATACTTCATTGATGCTGCGTCTCGTAGACAGAAATGGATTGATCAAGCTCAGTCATTAAACTTGTTCCTTCCTGAGCCAGATATTAAGGTGCTTTCGCATATGTATCGAGA
>WTIG01000118.1 GCA_011522825.1 Puniceicoccaceae bacterium | reverse complement strand
TTGTATGTGTGGCGATCAAATATCCTCACCAGAAAAAACGGACCAACTGAGAAAAGAGCTAGCAGAAATGCACCGAGAGGATCGATTTCTAAAATGTAAAACGATGGGAGAAATCACCTTTCTCAATCTGTCCATCACCCTAAACTTAAAGTAGTGAGTTTCTGAAACAAAAATGCCCTCCATTTCATTTAAGAAAGGAGGGCTTTGTAAATTTAGCTTTTGTGTTTCAGAAGCGGGCCTGATTTACATCATACCGCCCATGCCACCCATGCCGCCCATGCCGCCCATGTCAGGCATCGCAGGAGCACCTGAGTTATCTTCAGGCTCATCAGTAATCATAGCTTCAGTTGTTAGAAGAAGTCCTGAAACAGAACCCGCATTTTGTAATGCAGTACGTGTTACTTTAGCAGGATCAACTACACCAGCAGCAATCAAGTCTTCATATTTACCAGTAGCGACATTGTAGCCATTACCACCTTTAGACTTAAGTACTTCAGCAACTACAAGAGAACCTTCAACACCTGCATTTTGGCAAAGTTGTCTTAATGGTGCTTCAATCGCACGGCGTACAATCGATGCTCCAAGGGCTTCGTCTCCTTCGAGTTCATCAGTAGCTTTCTCAATAGATTTAGCAGCACGCAAGAGTGCGACACCACCACCAGGGAGAATACCTTCTTCAACAGCAGCACGAGTTGCGTGTAATGCATCATCAACACGGTCTTTTTTCTCTTTCATCTCTGGCTCAGTTTGTGCACCGACATTGATCACGGCAACACCACCAGCGATTTTAGCCAAACGCTCTTGAAGTTTTTCACGATCGTAATCTGAAGAGGTTTCTTCTATTTGACGACGGATCTGCTTTACGCGGCCTTGAATTTCTGAACTTTTACCAGCACCTTCAACGACAGTTGTGTTTTCCTTATCAATAGTAACACGTTTTGCTTTACCTAAGTCACTTAACTGAACGTTCTCTAGTTTGATACCAAGATCTTCAGTAATGCAACGACCACCAGTTAGAATAGCGATGTCTTCAAGCATTGCTTTACGACGGTCACCGAATCCAGGAGCTTTAACTGCAGCTACATTTAAAGTACCACGAAGTTTATTCACAACGAGTGCTGCCAATGCTTCACCTTCGATATCTTCAGCGATAATGACAAGAGGCTTATTTGTCTTAGCAACCGTTTGAAGTAGTGGAAGAATCTCATTTAAGCTACTGATCTTTTTCTCGTGGATTAAGATATACGCATCTTGGAATTGAACTTCCATAGACTCATTATCCGTACAGAAATAAGGGCTTAAATAACCTTTATCAAACTGCATACCTTCAACAACGTCCAAAGAGGTTTCGATACCTTTAGCTTCTTCAACCGTAATGGTTCCGTCTTTACCGACACGATCCATTGCTTCTGCAATGATTTGACCGATTTCACCGTCCCAGTTAGCGGATACAGTAGCCACCTGACGAATCTCTTCGCTGTCTTTAACCTTTTTACTGAGCTTAGCAAAAGCAACGGTTGCTGAGGCAACTGCCTTATCAATACCACGCTTTAGGTAAACTGGGTTAGCACCTGCAGCTACATTTTTGATGCCTTCACGATAAATCGCTTCAGCCAAAACCGTTGCTGTAGTTGTACCATCACCTGCAGTATCTGAAGTTTTTGAAGCAACTTCACGTACCATTTGTGCACCCATATTTTCGTAAGCATCTGATAGATCAATTTCTTTTGCTACAGATACACCGTCTTTTGTTACGGTTGGAGCTCCGAATTTTTTGTCGATAAGAACATTACGTCCTTTTGGCCCTAATGTTACTTTCACTGCTTTTGAAAGTGTTTCCACTCCCTTAAGAAGTTTTTTGCGAGCCGCTTCATCAAATAGAATTTGTTTAGCCATATTTTTTAGTGTTTAAATTTTAAGATTGTAATTATCCAACGATACCAAGAATACTGTCTTCTTCTACGAGAATGTATTCTATTCCGTCAATTTTTACGGTAGTACCGCCATATTGTGGCAATAATACTTTATCGCCTTTTTTTACATTAAATGGAATTGTCTTTCCATTGTCGTCTTTCTTGCCAGTGCCAAGAGCTACAACTTCAGCTTCTTGAGATTTCTCTTTAGCTGAGTCAGGGATGATAATTCCTCCACGGATTTGCTCATCTTCTTCGACACGTTTCAGTAATACGCGTTCACCTAATGGTTTAATTTTCATAGATTAATTTTGGTTTAGAATGTTTGTAATTTTTAAATTATTTTTTCGCTTCTTCGTCGTCGATAACTTCAAAGTCGGCATCTACAGTGTCGGCTTGATTGTTATCGGTGCTTGCACTCGCATTTGATGGATCTACACCTTGAGCATCAGGATTTCCTGCTGCACCAGCTTGTGCATACATTTCTTGTGCAAAGGCTTGAACGATCGCAGAGATTTTTTCTTTCTCGGCGTTCAGTTCTTCGGCAGTTGCCTCTTGATTTTCAAGAACCTTCTTACCTTCACCTAATGCTGCTTCGAGTTCAGACTTTTTATCTTCTGGGATTTTATCGCCCTGCTCGCTGATTTGCTTTTCCGATTGATAGACGAGATTGTCCAATTCATTTCTGGCTTCGACTTTAGCTTTAAGCTCGGCATCCTCTGAAGCATGTGCTTCTGCCTCACGTTTGAGTTTTTCGACCTCTTCTTTATCTAAGCCTGATGAATCACTGATTGTGATATTCTGTTCTTTACCAGTGCCTTTATCTTTTGCGCTGACATTTAAGATTCCATTCGCATCGATATCGAAGGTAACTTCAATTTGAGGAACCCCTCTCGCTGCTGGAGGAATACCGTCTAAGTTAAAGTTTCCTAGGCGTTTGTTATCTTTGGCCATTGGGCGTTCCCCTTGCAATACAACAATGTCCACTGCAGGTTGATTATCTTGATAGGTTGAAAATACATTACTCTTCTTAGTTGGAATCGTTGTATTTCTTTCGATCATTGGTGTCGCTACACCCCCTGCTGTTTCAATAGCTAATGTTAATGGTGTCACATCAAGCAAAAGAACATCACGAACATCTCCTTGAAGAACACCTCCCTGGATTGCTGCCCCGATAGAAACGACTTCATCTGGGTTCACACCCTTGTGCGGTTCATTACCCGTTAAATCTTTAGCGATTTCGATCACTTTTGGTGCACGAGTCATTCCTCCAACAAGGACCAGTTCTTTAATATCTGAATTGCTAAGCCCTGAATCCTTCAAGCAGTTTTTAAATGGCTCAATAGTTCTTTGATAAAGCCCATCACAAATTTGTTCCAATTTAGAGCGGCTGAGCGAAATGTTTAAGTGCTTTGGCCCTGAAGCATCCGCGGTAATAAAAGGAAGATTAATATCGGTTGATTGCGAAGAAGAAAGCGCAATTTTTGCTTTCTCTGATTCTTCTTTAAGACGTTGGAGTGCCATCTTATCTGTTCTTAGATCAACGCCATTCTCTTTCTTAAATTCTTCAATTAAGAAATCGATCAAAGCGCTATCCCAGTTATCACCACCAAGGTGTGTATCACCATTTGTAGCTTTTACTTCAAATACACCGTCACCGATTTCCAAAATAGAAATATCAAAAGTTCCACCACCGAGGTCGTACACGGCAATGACTTCATCTCTTCCTTTATCCAAGCCATAGGCCAAGGCGGCCGCAGTTGGCTCATTAATGATACGCTTAACATCCAGTCCTGCGATCTGACCTGCGTCTTTAGTCGCTTGTCTTTGTGCATCATTGAAGTAAGCCGGTACCGTAATCACTGCTTCAGTCACTTTTTCACCTAGATAGGCTTCGGCATCCGCTTTTAGCTTTTGCAAAATCATCGCTGAAATCTGCTCAGGAGCGAATTCTTCTTCTTTTCCGCTCACTTCAACTTTAATATAAGCATCGCCATTTTTTCCTTCGACGACGGCATAAGGTAAGCTTTTCGCTTCTTCTTTTACTTCAGCAAACTTTCTTCCAATTAATCGTTTGGACGAAAATATTGTATTTTGAGGATTCGTAACCGCCTGACGTTTTGCAGATTGGCCAACGAGTCGCTCACCGTTTTTACTAAATGCAACAATGGATGGAGTGGTACGAGCACCTTCTGAATTTGGTATAACCACTGGTTCCCCACCTTCCATCACAGAGATACATGAATTTGTTGTTCCTAAGTCTATTCCTATAATTTTTCCCATGCTATTTCAAATGCAAATCCTATGCC
>WTIG01000053.1 GCA_011522825.1 Puniceicoccaceae bacterium | reverse complement strand
GGTGCGAAACGAAGAACATTATCAATATGACCATCCGTATCATCATTATAGAGGCCTTGCTCAAACCATAATACCGTCTCTACACCAAGTGATTGACACAATAAATCATCCCAGTTGATTGCTTCATCTTGGAATTTACGATTAGAGTTTTTAAGAACACTCTTAGTTGTGCAGAGGAAGCCTTCACCATTTGTCTCTATCGCTCCTCCTTCTAGTATTTTTGGATAACTAATATTTTCTACATCTAATTGTCCACTCAACCATTTAGGCACCGCATTGTCTTTTTGAAACAAATCAAACTTTCCGCCCCATGCATTAAAAAGCCAATCACTCGAAATAAGACTACCTTCACTTTTATGCTTAAGGAAAATGGGACCATAGTCCCTGATCCAAACATCATCTGTTTCATAGTTATGAAGAATAATTTCATGCTTAGGCTCTTTAAGATCGAGCAATTCAATCAAATTTGATTGCTTAGTTTCTGGACATAAAATGTTTACCTTTTGAAAATTAGAACACAGCCGATACAATTCAATAAATCGAGCTTGAACAGTTTCTAGGTAGCCTTCCCATAAGTCCTGCCTTGTTGTCCAAGCAAACCATACAGCTTCTTGGGTTTCCCATTCTGAAGGGAAGCGATATACGCTATCTTTATTAAAGGTATACACTTGTTTAAAAACTGACTTATGTTGATTTAAAAAATGAATTTAATCTAAAAAATGCTTAGTGATCGATTGATATTTTTCGGGTCTTCGATCCCTGAAGAACGGCCAAATCTTACGCATACTTTCTAAAGCATCTAAATCACATTTGACCAATAAAGATTCTGTTTTATCAACCGATGCGCGTTTCAAAATTGTACCATACATATCAGACACAAATGACTGTCCCCAAAATTCTGTATTTTTTTCGATGCCCACTCGATTGATAGAGGCCACATAACAACCATTGGCAATGGCATGACCTATTTGGACAGATTCCCATGCATTGTGCTGATATTCCCCCCACTCTTCTTTTTCCAAAGCAAGCCAACCAATTGCGGTTGGATAAAACAGGATTTCTGCACCTTTTAAGGCCATTAAACGTGCCGCTTCTGGAAACCATTGATCCCAGCAGATCAATACACCAATTTTCCCAAATGCAGTATCCCAAACAGGAAAATCTTGATCCCCAGGAGTGAAATAAAATTTTTCTTCAAAATCAGGGTCTTGTGGGATATGGGTTTTCCGATAAGTTCCTAAATGCGTACCATCACTATCTAAAACAATCGCAGAATTATGATAAATGGCCGAGGAACGTTTTTCAAAATAAGCAGCTATGATAACCACGCCCAATTCTTTCGCTAATGAAGAAAAGACTTCAGATGTTTCGCCAGGAATAGATTCTGCTAGATCGAAATTCTCCGTATCTTGTTCGTTACAAAAATAATTCGTATGAAATAATTCCTGTGTACAAATAATTTGTGCACCTTGATCGGCTAAGGCTCTTATTTCACCTAAGGTAAACTCTAAATTTGCTTGCTTAGAGCCAAAGTCTTTTCCCTGTATCAACCCGATGGAAACAGAGCCTCTTTTTACTGCCGTATTTTCCATAAAGCGTGGAGGTTAAAATTTAGAAAACCACTTTGTTTAAAGGATATTCTACGATCCCTTCTGCTCCCCGTGATTTTAGCTCAGGGATAATTTCTCGAACGATGGTTTCATCAATTATCGTATCAATTGCTACCCATTTTTCGTCAGCAAGTTTATTAATCGTTGGCTTTCTTAAAGACGGTAAATCAGCTAAAATTGATTCTAATTTATCCACCTCAATATTTAACTTTAAACCGACTTTGGACGCTGATTCTAAAGCTGATGTTAAGAGCAAAGCAATCGTGTCAATTTTCTTCTTCTTCCAGGGGTCTTTCAAAGCTTCTTTATTGGCTACAAATACCGTATTTGTTGTTAGTAAGGTGTCTACGATACGAAGCTTATTCGCTCTAAGTGAATTACCAGTTTCCGTAAGATCCACAATTGCATCGACTAAATCAGGCACTTTCATTTCTGTCGCACCCCAAGAAAACTCTACATCCGCCTTCACACCATTTTGTTCTAAAAATGCATTGGTTGTATTAACGATTTCTGTAGCGATACGCTTACCTTCTAAATCCTTCACAGTTTTTACCTCAGATGCCTCAGGCACACAGAGCACCCAACGAGATTTTCTATTAGAGGCTCGGCTGTAAACTAAATCACAGATTTCAACCACGTCAGAATTATTCTCTTTCACCCAATCCTGACCAGTAAGACCACAATCAAAATACCCATTTTCGATATAACGACTGACCTCTTGAGCTCTCAAGAAGCGACCATCCAATGTTGGGTCATCAAACGAAGGACGATACGAGCGACTGCTCTTCGTGATTTGATAGCCCGCTTTTGCGAACAATCGAATTGTAGATTCTTCTAAACTTCCCTTGGGTAAGCCCAACATTAATTTATTTTCACTGTCCATAATCAATGTAATATTTCTTAGTTAATGATAGCTACAAGCTATTTTATCATTTATGTAAACAAAAAAGCCCTTTGTTTAAAAGGGCTTCGGTATAAAGATTTTAATAAAATCAACTACTTGGATGAGCCACAAGATGACTTTTTCTCAGATACTGGGCATGCACCACAAGATGGTTTTTCTTTTTTATCGCAATCTGCGCGATCTTTAGAACAATCTTTAGAGCATTCACAGGTATCACAAGCTTTAGCTTTTGAATGGTCGTGGTCGTGATTAGATCCGCATCCACCGCATCCTGCATAAGTATATGAGAACAAACCAAGCAATAGTGTAATTAGAATTAGTTTTTTCATAATAATTTGTAAAATTAATGTATTGATAAAACTAACCCTAAATAATTCATTTGTCGAACGCTAAAGTCATTTTATGCTACCCTGGATTTCAGAAACTCAATTCCCGCTGTATTTAGCCCCAATGGCTCGATTTACGGATACTGTGTTCAGACAGATGTGTAAAGAGCAAGGAGCCGATGTTATGGTGACTGAATTTGTTCAAGCCGATGCCATCATAAGGGGAGATGATCGTTTGTGGGAAACCGTTGATTTTACCGAAGCACAGCGCCCAATGGGCGTACAAATATTTGGATCCAACCCTGACTCGATGGCAGAGGCTGCTAAACTGATATACGAAAAAATCCAACCTGACTTTATCGATATTAATTTTGGTTGCCCCGCAGATAGAGTGATTTGTATGGATGCAGGATCGTCCCTCTTAAGAAATCCACAAAAACTCGCTTTAATCACTCAAAAAGTCGTTGATGCTGTACCAGAAATTCCGGTTACCGTAAAAATACGTATTGGCTGGGATGAAACCTCTATAAATGCTATAGAAATTGGCCACCTTGTTGAATCAGTCGGGGCTAAGGCCTTAACGATTCATGGGCGAACAAAAGTTCAGGGGTATCGAGGTGATGCAAATTGGGAGGTAATCTCAGAAGTAGCGGACTCCATCAAAATACCAGTTATTGGCAACGGTAGTATCACTTCGGCAAGTGAAGTTATACAGATTAAGAACCACACAAACTGTGCTGGAATTATGATTGGTCGTGCTGCTCTAGGTTATCCTTGGATTTTTAGAGATATAAAGTATAGTTTAAAACATGGAGAGCTTCCAAATCCGCCTAGTATTAAAGAACGTTGGAAAACGATTATTGAATTTACTGAAAATATCATGGCACGAGATTACCAAAAGCAACGCCATAAAGACATCAAGTGGATGAGACCAAAGATCATCGCTCTGACAAAAGAAATGCGAGGCTCTAGGAAAATTCGAACTGAACTCGGTAAAGTAGCCCAAATTGAAGATTTAAAAAAATTAGCTGAACTGCATATTTCCCACTATGGAAATATTTCCTAAGAAAAATACCTTTATATTATGATACGAATTTTATTTTTATGCATGGGAAATATTTGTCGCTCCCCCGCGGCACATTGTGTCTTTCAGGAAATGGTCAACCAAGCAAACCTTGCCGATCAATTTTTCATCGATTCTGCGGGGACGATTGGGTTTCATGAAGGAAACGAGCCTGATGGTCGAATGCAAGATGCATTGAGAAAGCGAAAAATACCAGTCATTGGTCAGTCCAGACAAATCAGGAAATCAGACCTTGAAGATTTTGATCTTATTTTGGCAATGGATCATTCAAACTTAATGGATGCCCAATCTTTGAATCCTGAAGGAAATAGACATAATAGAATCAAATGCTTTGCTGAATACTGTTCAGACC
>WTIG01000119.1 GCA_011522825.1 Puniceicoccaceae bacterium | reverse complement strand
GGTAGTATCAGCCCGTTAATTGCTTGATGATCTCGACAATCGGCAAGAACAAAGCGATAACAATGAAGCCTACTGCAAGAGCCAAAAATACAATCATAATTGGTTCGATAATAGAGGTGATACCAGCGACAGCATTGTCCACATCCTCATCATAATTATCAGCAATTCGATTGAGCATCTTGTCCAACTCACCTGTTTCTTCTCCAACATCCACCATACTGGTCACCATGTTAGGAAAGACAGATTCAAGCTCCATAGGTGCAGATAAAGGTTCTCCATCACGAACTTTATCATGCACTCTTTCAAGAGCTTTCGAGTAATAATAGTTTTCCGTAATATCTTTTGTAATATTCAGAGCCTGTAAAATAGGAACTCCACTGGAAAGCAAGGTGCCGAAAGTACGGGTAATACGGCCAATGTTTACTTTACGCACTAGGTCACCTACCTTTGGCAAATTAATGGCTAAGCCATTGTACAAACGTGATCCAAAAGGTGATTTTAAAAATAATTTAAAAAGCACGAAGGTAGAAACAACGATCAAAATAGAAGCAAGAATTTGCTCTTGTAAGAAGTCACTGATATTGATGACCAATTGAGTGGGCCACGGTAAAGCAGCACCTCCAAGCATATCATCAAAAATTCCTTGGAATTTTGGTACCACCACGACCATTAGCATAACAACAATCGAAACCGCTACGCCAACCACAACAAAAGGATACACCATCGCGGATTGTACCTTTTTCTTTGTCTTCATCGCTTTTTCTTTAAAACCAGCAAGACGAGATAACACCAATTCTAACACACCACCCGCTTCTCCAGCTTTCACCATGTTGACATAAAGGCGGTCAAAAACCTTAGGATGCTGAGCCAATCCATCTGAAAACGGACTTCCAGAGCGTATTGTTTCTGCAATCTTTTCTAAAACAGCCTTGAAGCGTTTATTCGGTTCTTGTCGAATCATCACATCAATTGACTTTAGCAAAGGTAATCCTGCTTCTAATAATGTTGCCAGCTGGCGAGTGAAGACGGTCAATTCTTCTTCTTTAATCACCTTTCCTACGGATAAGCTAACTGAACCACCCTTTTTTAATGATTTTTTTCCCGATCTTTTTCCAGCACTACCCGATACTTCAGAAAGACTCATTACCATATCGCCACCAGAAGTTAATTTGGATTTTGCTTCAGCAGCGGAATTAGCTTCGATCGTTCCTGATTTATTTGCTCCGCTCTTCTTAATGATTTTATATTTAAATTTTGGCATAAGACAATTAGGTGTACTTTAATACTTCTTCAATTGTGGTATTTCCGTCAAAAATTGCACGTAATCCGTCATCTCTTAAACCACGCATACCTTGTTCAAGAGCCTTTTGACGAATTTGCAAAGTTGGAGCACGGTTATTCACTAGATCACGAATCGAATCAGAGACCATAATCATTTCAAACAGGCCAATTCGACCTTTATAACCGGTCTGACTGCATTCATCGCAACCTTCTCCGAAATAAAAATTCTTATCTGCAATTTCTAGCGGATCGACATCTAAAACATCCATGACATCTTGATTAGGCTCATAAGAACGTCTGCACTTACGACAAACACGACGAACCAAACGTTGAGCGAGTACGGCTTCAAGAGATGCAGAAATTAAAAATGGCTCTAGCCCCATATCAATCAAACGAGTCACCGCACCTGGAGCATCATTAGTATGCAGAGTACTTAATACAACGTGACCCGTAAGGGATGCTTGCACGGCAATCTGTGCCGTCTCGAGGTCACGAATTTCCCCAATCATGATTTTATCTGGGTCTTGACGGAGGAAAGAGCGAAGTGCTTTTGAAAAGTCTAAGCCTACTTGGTGATTCACAGCAACTTGCATGATCCCTTCAACTTCATATTCTACAGGATCTTCAGCCGTTAGAATCTTAGTGTCTACCTGATTCACTTCTCTCAAAGCACTGTACAAAGTTGTTGTCTTACCTGAACCCGTTGGCCCAGTAACAACAAAGATACCATTTGGCCGTGCAACCAAATCACGAATGGAATCCATAATATCCGATGGTAAACTCAGAGCCTCTAAATCCAAATTCACCACTGATTTATCCAAAATACGAAGCACAACACTCTCACCATAAGCCGTTGGTAAAGTCGATACACGAAGATCCACTGGACGACCCGCAATCGTCATTTTAATACGTCCATCCTGAGGTATACGATTCTCAGAAATATTCATATTGGATAAAACTTTAATACGGGAAATCACAGGAACCGCTAGATTCTTTGGAGGCGGTGCCATCTCATACAAAGCACCATCAATACGATAACGAATTCGGAACTTATCCTCGTAAGGCTCAAAATGAACGTCCGATGCTTTATCTTTAATCGCTTGCTTGAGGACCAAATTAACAAAGCGAATAATGGGGGTTTGATTAGCCATATCCGATAATTCATTATCGGAGGCACCGTCTTCCTTAACATCAAAACCAGTACCCAGTTCACCTAGTAACTCTCCTACTGAAGCATTTTCATCTTCGTAAGTTGCATTGAGTAATTTTTCCACCTTGTCTGGATCAGCCACCTTTAGAATAACATCTTTATTCAGCCTAAAGGTCAGGTCATTGATAATATGACCATTGAAAGGGTCTACAGCAAAGAGTGTTACACTACTATCAGTAACCTTTTCTGGAAATACTCCATACATTAAAGCAATCGAAGGATTCAAGATTTCAGCCAATTCCGTTGGAACATACTCTGGTAAATTTTCGGTGTACTCGCAGTCAAGGTAAGCTGCTGACATTTTGAGCAACTCTTCACGTGTCAATAAGTCTCCATCAATGACAGAATCTGCAAGCGATTTACCCGTTTGAATAAAAGTCTCTGTCAGTTCCATAAGTAGAGCTGAGTCAATATTTGGAGCCGATTTTAAAATATCGTATATGGAATCGTTATGATCTTCAAACATCGCTTTTTAGGTTAAATTAAAATTCTCTTTATATTGAAGTGTTTACCGTTGTTTTCAGGACTTCATCTGGAGTGGTGACACCAGCCAAAACTTTACGAATCCCATCTTCACGCATGGTTCGCATACCCATCTCACGAGATCGCTCTCTCAATGCTACCAAGCTAACTTCTTCGTAAATCATCTGTTCAATCTCTTCGTTAACATTGAACATTTCAAAAACTCCAATACGCCCTCGGAATCCAGTGTTGTTACAATGCTCACATCCAGTACCCGTCATAAAGGTTGCATTGGATATTTGATCTGGACGGATTCCTAAAGAATTTAAAAGACGTCCCTCTGGAACTGTGCTTTCTTTACATTTTGGACATATTTTACGGACAAGACGTTGAGCGAGAACCGCACGAATCGATGCAGACACCAAGAATGGCTTAATACCAATATCCACCAAACGACTCACCGCACTCGGTGCATCATTAGTGTGCAAAGTACTGAATACCATATGCCCTGTAAGCGAAGCATTAATCGCAATTTCCGCAGTCTCTTTATCACGAATCTCCCCGACCATGATAATATTTGGTGCTTGTCGCAGCATTGAACGCAAAGCAGCCGAAAAAGTCATCCCAACATCACGCTTAACACCGACTTGGTTGATCCCACTCATTTCATATTCAACGGGATCTTCGACCGTAATAATCTTTCGGTCAGGATGGTTGATATAATTAAGCGCAGAATAGAGAGTCGTTGATTTACCAGAACCAGTAGGTCCTGTTACTAAGAAAACGCCATCAGGCATTGAAATAACACGTTCGAAATTCGCTTGGTCGTCACTGAAAAAGCCTAACTGAGGCAAACCGAGATTCAATGCTTCCTTATCTAAGATACGCATAACGATACTCTCTCCATGCGCTGTAGGCAAAACCGATACACGTAAATCAATCGATTTTTCACCAATGTCTATACCAATACGACCATCTTGAGGGATACGCTTTTCTGCGATACTCACATTCGCCATCAATTTAATTCTCGAAAGTAAAGTTGGTTGTAAACGCTTAGGAGGATTTTCGATTTCATGTAACACACCATCAATACGAAAGCGAATACGGAAACGAGTTTCTAGTGGCTCCATATGTATATCTGAAGCCCTTCGATTAAGCGCTTCAGTAATAACAGTTTGAACATATCGAACGATTGGGCTATCTTCACCATCACCAAGAACCACTGCTTGCGCTCCATCTCCAGAAAGCGCCTCTGTTGCAGATGCAAAAGCCGCATTGATTGAGTCTAAACTTTCGTCATAATTCGCATTGATTGCATTTTCGATATCACTGAGTGAACTCA
>WTIG01000148.1 GCA_011522825.1 Puniceicoccaceae bacterium | reverse complement strand
CATTAATGTGCCCGATGCCATTAAACTTCCTTTTAAAAAAACATCGGGTAGAGATTTTGGTAATTGCGGGACTCCTTCGCCCAGTTCGTACCATGCACTTAATATTTCCTCTTCAGCTTGCTCTTTTTTCAATGATTTATTTTCAAAGTAAACAGAGACTAAGAATGTCCCGATAGTGAAACCGATAATAAAAATAACAATTCTGTCTGTTTGCTTCATGTAAGATTCTTTATCTTTTAATAAGTTGCTTCAAGGAAAGACACCCTTTTAATAATTTCGAACTAAAATATTCGTCAAATCTATTTCATAAAATGCTATCATTCAACCATTCCATAAAAGTTCGCTATGTTGAAACAGACGCAATGCAAAGGGTGCATCACAGCAATCATCTGATTTGGTTTGAAGAATGCAGGATTGAGCTATTAAACCACATGGGAATTCCTTATGAGCAATTAGAAGCCTCTGGATTCTACATACCCGTCATATCCGCAAATATTGAATACCTAAAGCCCGCATCCTTCAATGAATCCTTAACCATAAGTATAGCTCTTCAAGATAAGCCAAAGGTTCGATTCAAATTTGATTATACCATTCAGAACAAAGAAGCTCTGATCGCCAGAGGGCAAACGGAACACACTTTCATCAATCAAAATAATAAAGTGATTCGTCCACCAGAAATTTTTAATCAAGCAGTTGGTAAATACTGGCAATAACGAAAGTACTAAGAAGACTTCGCTTTATTGATCGTTTTATAGGTTCTGATAATGTGATGCATTATATCAGAGACTACACGACCATCTGTAGCAATACTGGCATCGGCACCTAAATATTTTGGAGCTCGCTCGTCCATCATTTGGCTTATCCGTTCTTCTGGATTATCCACATCCAATAAAGGACGGTTTTTATTCCGGCTAGTTCGCTCTAAAATTGTTTCCTTAGAAGCAAATAATGCGATAACTACCCCTTTCGACTTCAAGGTGTCCATCATGCCTTCTTGCGTAGCTAATCCACCGCCACAAGCCACAACAGAAGCCTCACTCGGTAATCCCGATTCAATTAAATCACGCTCAAGCTTTCGAAAGTAGTCTTCCCCTTGATACTTAAAGATTTCCGAGATTGTGGTTTCCTCATTATTTTCTATAACATGATCTGTATCAAAAAATTGATAATTCAAGGCATCTGAAACGATCCGACCAAAATGCGACTTTCCCACGCCCATAAATCCAATTAAATAAAGATTTCTCATGGGCTGTCTTTTCTCTTCCATAGTAGTTAAAACAAATGTCTAATAATTGAACAATTAGACAATAAGAAAATTGATATTACACTCACAATCTGTAGATTTTCAGTTAAGTAAATTTACTTATTTTAGAGACAATGAAAACCAACATCGTTCCCATAAGCATTAAAGCAATTATTCCTACAACGAACGGATCAGCCGTGTTTCTAACGGAAAAGCAAAAAATATTTGTTCTCTATGTAGACAAAGAGATCGGTAAAACTATGCAAATGGCCATTGATCAAGTCGCACATGAACGACCACTCAGCCATGATTTAATGACTAATATGTTGGATGGATTTGGTGCTGAGGTAGAGCGTGTTATCATTAATGATGTTAAAAATAGCACCTATTTTGCACGATTAATCATTTCGATGGAAAATGAGCTTGGGCACAAAATAGTTGAGCTAGATTCACGACCAAGTGACTCAATCATATTAGCCCTGCTCACCAATAAACCCATATACGCAAGTGACACGGTGATTAATAAAGTTGATGATATGAGTGAAATCTACCAAAAGATCATCAATGTTAAACCCTAAGACTCTCTTGTTATTAGTTTAGAAAAGCACATAGATATAGATCGACCTTGGACAGCACTCGCACCCATGCAGGATGTTACCACGCTTGGATTTATGCAATTGCTTGGAAACTATGGAGCGCCTGACCTTTTATTCACTGAATATTTTCGAGTACATGGTCACTCAACCCTAGAAAAGCACATTGTAGATTCCATCCTCCATCACAATACAGGCAGACCCATTTTTGCACAATTAATTGGAGAGAGCCTGCCTGATCTTGAAAGAACGGTGGCCACAATATTTGAAAGAGAGCTACCTGTGACGGGCATCGATCTCAACATGGGGTGTCCTGCTCCGAAAGTTTATAAAAAAAATGTAGGCGGTGGCTTATTGAGAGATCCATCTAAAATAGACCAAATTTTCAAATGCCTAAAAGATTCTATTCAAACTTTTTTCACAGTAAAAATGCGAATTGGATTTGAAAGCGACCAACACTTTCACGAAATCCTCGATCTTATAAACAGCCATGAAGTTGCATTACTCAGCTTACATGCTCGAACGGTAAAAGGAGGCTACAAGAGTGAAGTCCAATACGAATACATAGAAGAAGCCGCAAAAATTGCAAACTGCCCCGTCCTCGCTAACGGAAATATCACATCTTATTTAAGTTCAGAAAAAGTTCTTAAAGAAACCCAATGCCGAGGCGTAATGATTGGCCGATCCTGTATTCGCAACCCATGGATTTTCAGACAAATAGAAGAGCAACTTACGGGAAAACCTATTTTTGCACCAACTTTCAAAGACGTTCGGGCTTATATTGATGACCTTTATCAATTAACTAATCAATCCAATCAAGAGGAACGCTTTCGCATTAATTATTTAAAGAAATTCCTCAATTTCATCGGTATTAGTATCGATAGCGAAGGGCAATTTCTCTATCAAGCGAGACGTTGCAAAAGCAAGGCCGAGCTAGACTCTATTTGTGATCATTACTTAATCAAGGATGGAAATGCGACAAAGACTTATCCTCTTGAACCTATCGCCGGGCTAGTCGCAAGACCCAATTGTGAAATCAAAAATACCTGCTCTTTATAGACAGAACTAGAGCAAATGAGTTTTTAATTATTTTCAAAACGCTGTTTCAGACTGGCTATTTGAGAAGCAATTTGCTCAGAGCTAGGCATACCGATTTGCTTTCTAGACTTCAAAGCTCTCTCTAATGAGAAAACAGACACCCAATCTTCATCAATGCGTTCGTCTATCGCTTTCACTTTTTCGAACGGCAATGAATCTAGAGGAAGCTCTAGTGATTCAGATAATTTAACTAAAGCACCGACAATATGATGTGCATCCCTAAAAGGAACACCCTTAAGAACTAAATAATCAACGACATCTGTGGCTAATAATAAAGGATCTGAAACCGATTCAGCACAGCGAGATTCATTCACTGTAACATCGGAAAGCGTTGCAGCAGCCACCTTCAGCATGAGACTGATCTGATCATAAGAATCGAAAACAGGTAATTTATCTTCCTGCATGTCTCGATTGTAAGTCAAAGGCAGCCCTTTCATCATCGTCAGTAAAGTTTGAGCATTCCCCATGAGGCGAGCAGACTTACCTCGTATTAATTCAAAGCCATCGGGATTTTTCTTCTGAGGCATTAGGCTAGATCCCGTAGTAAAGGCATCTGGCAGGCGAACGAATCCAAACTCAGAACTACTCCACAAAATAAAATCCTCCGATAAACGCGATAAGTGCATTCCCGTAATTGCACAAGCGTTAGCAAATTCGATAAACAAGTCTCGATCACTCACAGCATCCATACTATTCTGCGTAACGATTGGACTACCATCATCATCAACAAAGCCTAATTTCTCTGCGACATAGAGACGATCAATGGGTAAAGTAGTTCCAGCAATGGCTCCAGACCCTAAAGGACAAATATTAGCCGAATCCCATACATCTGAGAAACGATTCATATCCCTAACCAACATCTCGACATACGCCAAAAGATGGTGAGCGATAGGCACAGGCTGGGCTCTCTGTAAATGCGTGTAACCTGGAATAACCACTTCTGCATTGGCTTCCGAGAACTTTAAACAACTTTGTACTAATGACTCTATATCTCCAATAATAGACACCGTAGCATCTTTAAACCAAAGACGCATATCTGTAGCCACTTGATCATTTCGACTTCTTGCTGTGTGCAATTTAAGAGCCTCAGGTGAGATTTCAGTCAAAGCTTGCTCGATATTCATATGAACATCTTCCAAATCCGTTCGCCATTCAAATGTCTGTGATTCTATTGATGTTTCAATCGTTTCTAAGCCTGCCAAAATTGATTTAAGCTCTGCTTCATTCAATATTCCCACTTTTTTGAGCATAGAGGCATGAGCTCGACTGCATTCAATATCATATAAAGCTAATCGACAGTCAAAAGATACAGACTCCCCTATTTGTAACATTAAATCAGAAGGCTTGTCTTGAAAACGTCCGCCCCAGGTA
>WTIG01000041.1 GCA_011522825.1 Puniceicoccaceae bacterium | reverse complement strand
ATATAAATACAATGGGTACCATATTACAAGAATACGATGCTAAATTAATGCTCAAGGTGGGATCCCTCATTGGTTTAGATGAAGTAGGGCGAGGAGCTTTGGCAGGCCCTGTTTTTACAGCGGCTTGTTTATTGAAAGAAGGCTTTTTCCTGAATAAAGAAAATTTAAATATAACGACTGATTTCAGAGATTCAAAAAAAATGAGTGCAAAATTGCGAGAGCATGCCTTTGAAAGCTTGAGTCATTTAAAAGCAACTGGATCAATTGATTTTGAAATCACATCTGCTTCTGTTCATGAGATTGAGTCATTCAATATTTCTGGAGCAACTCGCTTGTCATTGGATCGATCACTTAAAGCTATCTTCGCGAGAAACGCATCACTAGCTAAAAGCCTTATTCTTATGGATGGGAAGCCTTTAAAGGACTTTCCTTATCCCCATCAGGCAATTGTAGGTGGAGATGACCGTTCTTTAGCCATTGCTTGTGCCAGTATTTTGGCCAAAGTGGCTAGAGACCGTCTTATGAATTCGCTGGGAGAGCAATTCCCCGCTTACGACTGGCAAAAAAATAAAGGATATGGGACAAAATTTCACAGAGAACAGTTGCAATCAGCTGGACCTTGTACCGAGCACAGGGCCTTATTTTTAAGGAAAATACTGACTAATTAAAGTAAGAAAAGGTCATTTTGAGGATTAAAACAAAGAAAAAAGCGATTTTTTTAAAATTAGTATTGACTGAGCAGGTGTAAAAGAGCAGTTTCGCAGGCTTCTATTTCTCAATTCTAATTTAGGATAAAGTCTTAACTAAATCCATACCGAATAGGTCTGCCCTTGTAGCTCAGTGGTAGAGCGCATCCTTGGTAAGGATGAGGTCGGCGGTTCAATCCCGCTCGAGGGCTCCATTCCTATAAAAACACACTATTTAAAAACTAAATCAAAATCAACCATGGCAAAGGAAACATTCGAAAGAACAAAGCCACACGTAAATGTGGGAACTATTGGTCATATTGACCACGGTAAAACAACGACAACTACAGCTATCTTAAAGGTGCAAGCCGATAAAGGTTTAGCTCAGTTTAAGTCATACGCTGACATCGCTAAAGGCGGTACTGTTAGAGACGAAACTAAAACAGTGACTATTGCTGTTGCACACGTTGAGTACGAAACAGACAATCGTCACTATGCGCACGTTGACTGCCCAGGTCACGCTGACTTCGTTAAAAACATGATTACAGGTGCTGCTCAAATGGATGGTGCTATCTTAGTTGTTTCTGCAGCAGATGGACCTATGCCACAAACTCGTGAGCACATCCTACTTGCACGTCAGGTTGGTGTTCCAACAATCGTTGTTTGGTTGAACAAAGTTGACCTTCTTGATGACGAAGAGTTGCTCGAGCTTGTTGAAATGGAAGTTCGCGACCTTCTTTCAAAATATGAGTACCCAGGAGACGATATCACAATCGTTCGCGGATCTGCAACAGCTGCTCTTGAAGGCAAACCAGAAGGTGTTGATGCAATTTCTAACTTAATGGATGCAATCGATAAGGATATCGCTGAGCCAGCACGTGAAGTGGATAAGCCATTCTTAATGTCTGTAGAAGACGTTTTCTCAATCACAGGTCGTGGTACAGTTGCTACAGGTCGTATTGAGCGTGGTGTTGTTAAAGTTGGCGAAGAAATCGAAATCGTTGGCATGAAAGAAACAGTTAAGACTACAGTCACAGGTGTGGAAATGTTCCGTAAGAACCTTGACCAAGGTATGGCTGGTGACAATGTCGGTCTTTTATTACGCGGTGTTGAAAGAGAATCTATTGAGCGTGGACAAGTATTGTCTAAGCCAGGTTCAATCAGCCCTCACAACAAAGCAAAAGCTGAATTATACGTCTTGAGTAAAGATGAAGGTGGTCGTCATACTCCATTCTTTGATGGATATCGCCCACAGTTCTTCTTCGGTACAGCAGACGTTACTGGTGTTATTAAGACTCCAGAAGGTGTAGAAATGGTTATGCCTGGTGACAACATTACTGTTGAAATCGACTTAGGTAAAAACATTGCCATGGAAGCCGGACAACGCTTTGCGATTCGTGAAGGCGGACGCACAATTGGTGCGGGTCGTATTTCAGAGGTTATTTCTTAATCTCTTCAAGTTAAATTTATCACGCCGAGGATCTTTAATTGGATCCTCGGCTTAACTGTCTTATACTTTAAAATATTAAAAATTTCTTTTCGTAATATAAAATTAAGCCCGAAACAACTTTGAGGAGAGTAGTTCAATTGGTAGAGCAACGGTCTCCAAAACCGTAAGTTGTGGGTTCGAGTCCCTCCTCTCCTGCCATTTCATTACCGAAAAACACTAAAATCGCTAAGCTATGAAAAATCCATTTCGCAGTATAAGAGAATTTTTCTCAGAAATGATCACTGAGCTAAAGAAAGCTTCGTGGCCATCATTTATTGAACTTAGGGATTCAACGATTGTAGTCCTATTGGCAACGGTACTTTTAGGAACCTTCATTGCTTTATCCGATTTTTCCTTACTCAACGGAGTTGAATTTTTAACATCACTTGTCCGCTAATTGCGCTTTTTCTAAACTAATTTTATGTCAGCTGCTACATCAGTAACCGGACCTCAATGGTACGCCGTCCAGACACTTTCTAATCAAGAGCAGAAAGCTAAACGCTATCTCGATAAATTTATCGAAATTGAAGAGATGGAGGAACTTGTTTTCGAAGTGCTAATGCCCACGGAAGTTGTCACAGAGGTAAAAAATGGTAAGAAAACAACCAAAACAAGAAAGTTTTACCCAGGTTATATTTTTGTAAAGATGCGCCTTTATGATGATGAGGGTAAATTATTGCAAAAGCCTTGGTATTTCATCCGCGAAGCACAAGGAGTGATTAATTTTGTTGGCGGTGACAACCCAAGCCCATTGAAGAAAACCGAGATCGATCGTATTCTAAATCAAGTAGAGGATGCAGAAGGCAAAGAAAAACCGAAGATTGAGTACGAGATTGGTGAAATTGTTAAGGTGAATGATGGGCCGTTTATGAATTTGGATGGGAAAATCGAAGAGATTGATCCTGAAAAAGGGAAACTCAAAGTTTCTGTATCTATTTTTGGGCGTTACACCCCAGTTGAACTAGAATATTGGCAAATAGAAAGAGCCGAGGAGAATTAATTTATCATGTCTAAAAAAATAATTGGAGAAATTCGTTTACAATTACCTGCTGGATCGGCGAACCCAGCACCACCTGTTGGGCCTGCTTTGGGTGCACAAGGTGTTAACATCATGGGATTTTGTAAGGAGTTTAATGCGAAAACTAAAGATCAAGCCGGTATGATTTTGCCAGTTGTTATTACTGTGTATGCTGACCGTTCTTTCAGTTTCATTTTAAAGTCCCCACCAGCGGCAGTCTTATTAAAGAAAGCTGCAGGTATTGCTAAAGGCTCAGGTGTTCCTAACCGAGATAAAGTGGGTACGGTAACTCGCAAGCAAGTCTTAGAGATCGTTGATATCAAACGTAAGGATTTAAATGCCAACGATGATGATCAAGCATTTCATATCATTGCCGGTACTGCACGTTCTATGGGGCTCGAAATCGCTGACTAATTTATTAACTAAAAATCAAGGAGATATACTATTATGCTCACCCAGCAAATCAAGGGAAGCAAACGCTACAAAGAAGCTGCCAGTAAAGTTGATTTTACTCAATCTTACTCACTTCAAGATGCGTCTGCGTTACTCAATACATTACCAAAAGCAAAATTTGACGAAACCGTTGAATTATATGCTCACCTTACCGTAGATCCTCGTAAGAGTGATCAAATGGTACGAGGCACATTACAGTTGCCTCACGGAAGTGGTAAAACAGTCCGCGTGATTGTGTTTACCGAAAATCCTCAAGAAGCACTCGACAACGGAGCGGATGCAGCGGGTTTAGAAGACCTCATCGAAAAAGTAACCGGTGGTTGGACAGACTTTGACGTTGCTTTATCCACTACGAGTGCAATGAAAAGTGTGCGTACAGTCGCTCGTGTGCTTGGACCTAGAGGATTGATGCCGAATCCTAAATCAGGAACAGTGAGTGATGACATTCCTGCAGCGATTAAACTCGTTCAAGCAGGACGTGTAGAATTTAAGATGGATAAAACAGCAAATGTAGCTGTAGTTGTTGGCAAGCGTTCATTCAATGAAGAGCAGATTACAGAAAATGCAGAAGCTGCAATCAAGGCTCTAGTTGAAGCAAAACCTTCATCTGCTACAGGGGCTTTTCTAAAAAGCTTAACCCTCAGTGCCACTATGAGCCCAGGGATTAGCTTAGATATAGCACCTTACATCAAATAATAAATAGGAGATAGTAAGCATATGAGACTTGAAAAAAAATATTTAGCAGAAGAAGTAAAAACACACTTAGACAAATCAGACTATGTGTATTTAACAAATTACGAGCGAATCACTGTCGATGAAATCGCTGAGTTGAGAGGTCAATTAGCCGAACATGATGCAGAATTTCATGTGGTAAAAAATACTCTACTCAATGTTGTCGCCAAAGAGCGCTCTTTGCCAGACCTTGAGGAGCATTTAGCAGGCCCTACAGCAATCATTGTTGGTGGTAACAATCCATCAGGAGTGGCTAAAATCGTTTGTGATTTCTTCAAAAAGAAAGAAAAAGTAGAGCTTAAAGCCGGTGTTATGAATGATCGTGCTTTATCGAAAGATGAAATCGAAGTGCTCTCAAAACTTCCAGGACTCGAAGTCCTTCGTGCCCAGCTTCTTGGTTTACTATCACAACCAGGAACAGGCTTTGTTCGCATTATTAATGCAGTACCACAAGGACTTGTGAATGTATTGCAGGCAAAAGTTCGTGAAGAAGGAGGCAATAACGCATAAATTTTATGGCTCCCTCGTGGAGCAATAACACACAAATAAATCTTAATAATCCGATTAGGGGGAAATTCTCCTTAAATACTCAAATTAATGAGTGCTAATCAATTGAAAGGTAAAAACATGTCAGATATAACAAAAGATCAAGTAATCGATTGGCTCAGCAACCAAACAGTTTTGGAAGTTGCCGATCTCGTTAAAGAACTCGAAGAGAAGTGGGGCGTAAGCGCTGCTGCTCCTGTTGCAGTTGCTGCTGCTGGTGGTGGTGCTGCTGGTGGAGGCGATGCCGCTGCTGAAGAAAAAGACGAGTTTGATGTCATCTTAACAGAAGCTGGATCTAACAAGATTGCTGCTATTAAGGAAGTCCGTGCTATCACAGGCTTAGGTCTTAAAGAAGCAAAAGAGTTAGTTGAAGGTGCACCAAAACCAGTTAAGGAAGGTGTGGCAAAAGACGAAGCAGAAGAGATCAAAAAGAAACTAGAAGCTGCTGGTTCTAAAGCAGAATTAAAGTAATTTTTAATCCAATTAAACGATATTAAAACTATCACATAATTTCAACGATTAGGCGACTTCCTCATTAAAACGAGGAAGCTCGCCTTGTTGTTTTTCTCAAAACATTCCAACTGAAATCAATTTTAATAATTTTCAAAAACAAATAACTGACTAACGACTATGTCTTCTCGCAAAAATTTCGGTCAACTCAAGGAAGTGATTCAACCACCCAATCTAATTGAGAATCAAATCCAATCATTCAATGAATTTTTACAAATGGATGCTGCGCCTACTCAGCGAAAGCCTGTGGGTTTAGAGGCAGTATTCTCTGAAGTCTTTCCTATTGAAAGTTATGATGGGCGTAGTCATTTAGAGTACGTTAGCTACAATGTCACTCCGCCAGCAATGACGGAAATTGAAGCGATTAGAGAAGGCTTAACTTATTCAGTTTCACTTTATGTTAAACTCCGTTTGCGAGAAGGAGAAAACATTAAAGACGAAGAAATCTTTTTTGGTGAATTCCCAATGATTTCAGAAAGAGGTTCTTTCATCATCAATGGTGCAGAGCGAGTAGTCGTTAGCCAATTGCACCGATCACCTGGTATTGCTTTTGAAGAATCTGTACACACTAGCGGTAAGATTCTGCACGCTTACCGTATTATTCCTGATCGTGGTACATGGTTAGAAGTACAATTCGATCAAAATGACCTTCTCTATGTTTATTTAGACCGCCGTCGTAGAAGAAGAAAATTTTTATTAACAACCTTATTGAGAGCAATGGGGTATAGCTCAGATTCTGAGATTCTTAACTTGTTCTACAATCTAGAAGAAATTTCAGTCGCCAATGCACTCAAATTAGAAACCGTTTCTAACTACATTCTCACAGAAGACATTGTTGATGCCGATGAAGGTGTTGTTTTAGCCAGAGCGTTCGAGCCTTTGACAAAAACAATTATTCGTTCATTCGCAAAAGCAGGATTGAAAAAAGTTTTGGCGATCGATACTTCAGTAGACGATGGTGCAATCATCCGTTGCTTGAAAAAAGACCCAACGCAAAACGAAGAAGAAGCGCTTAAAGACATTTACAAACGCCTAAGACCTGGTGAGCCACCAACAACTGCAAATGCTAAAGCTTTATTAAAGCGTCTATTCCAAGATCCAAGACGCTATGACTTAGGTCGTGTTGGACGTTATAAGCTAAACCAAAAACTCAAGATGGATATCGATCTCGATTTCCGTGTTGTGTGTGCAGAAGACATCGTTCAGGCAACTAAGTATTTAACAAGACTCAAAAGAGGTGAAGGTACTTTAGACGATATCGATCACTTGGGTAGCCGCCGTATTCGTACAGTTGGTGAACTATTGGCAAACCAGTGTCGTATTGGATTAGCGAGAACAGAGCGTCTCGTCAAAGAGCGTATGACTTTATACGATCAAAGTGTTGATTCGATTACGCCACAGAAATTGATCAATCCAAAAGCATTGAGTACAGTGATTCGTGATTTCTTTGCACGAAGCCAGCTATCTCAATTTATGGATCAAATTAATCCATTGGCAGAATTGACTCACAAGCGTCGTCTTTCAGCCTTAGGGCCTGGAGGTTTAAATCGTGAACGTGCAGGTTTTGAAGTCCGAGACGTTCATCCATCACACTACGGACGTATCTGCCCAATTGAAACACCTGAAGGTCCGAATATTGGTTTGATCAATTCACTCAGTCTTTATTCTCGAATCAACGAGTTTGGATTCATCGAAACACCGTACCGAAAAGTTGTTAATGGAAAAGTTTCTGATGAAATTGAATACTTAAATGCAGATCAAGAAGAGCCATTCATGATCGCACAGGCAAATTCAGAAATTGATGCTAAAGGCATGCTCACTGGACGCGTTACCTGCCGTAATCAAGATGAGGTTTTAGAACTGTCTGCTAAAGAAGTGGATTACATGGATGTTTCGCCGAAACAGCTTGTATCCGTAGCTGCAGGGCTTATTCCATTCTTGGAGCATGACGATGCTAACCGTGCTTTGATGGGTTCTAACATGCAACGTCAAGGTGTGCCTCTCTTACAATCAGAGGCTCCATTCGTTGGAACAGGGATTGAAAATCGTGTAGCGATTGATTCTAAGACAGTAGAAATTGCTTCGATTAATGGAATCATTGCTTCAGTAGATGCGAATCAAATTATTTTAACAAAAGACGGTAGCTTACCTTCTAAATCACAAGATATCCAAACCGATGAGAAAAAAGATATCTATGTGTATAAGTTGAGAAAGTTCATGCGTTCTAATGCAGGTACTTGCTTCAACCAAAAACCGATTGTTGTCAAAGGTCAGCCTGTGAAAAAAGGCGAAGTGATTGCCGATGGTGCTTCCACCGATAAAGGTGATTTAGCAATCGGTCGAAACATCCTTGTCGCCTTCATGCCATGGAATGGTTATAATTTCGAAGATGCGATTTTGATCTCAGAGAAGATCGTAAAAGAAGATATCTTTACATCCATTCATATCGATGAATTTGAAGTCACTGCTCGTGATACAAAATTAGGACCTGAAGAAATCACCCGTGATATTCCAAACGTTGGTGAAGAAGCCTTGAAAGACTTAAATCACGACGGTGTGATTCGTGTCGGTGCTGAAGTGAAACCAGGCGATATCTTAGTGGGTAAGATCACACCAAAATCAGAAACAGAACTTGCTCCAGAAGAGAAACTACTACGTGCGATCTTCGGTGAAAAGGCTGCAGATGTTAAAGATACCTCTTTGGTTGTTCCATCTGGTATTCGTGGTATTATCATGGATGTTAAAGTTTCTGCACGAGTGGATGGCGAATCAGAGCAAATGTCTGCTTCGGATAAACGCAGAATGATCAAGAAGATCAACGAAGAGTATCGTTCACAAAGTGATCGTTTACGTGAAGATCTTACAGAAGCTCTATCCAACATTCTTTTAGGTGAGAAAATTCCTCTCGATGTTAAAAACAGCGAAACGGATGAAATCATCATTCCAGCGAATCGTAAGATTACCAAAACTTTACTGCGTCGCTTAGCTGCGGTTTCTAAATTTATCGAAATCGATCCTTCTCCAGTTCGCATTAAGATCATGGAGATTGTCGAAAACTATCAAGGTAAGTTTGATGAATTGGACTACGAAAAAGAGCGTAAGATCGAAGGTGTAGAAACTGGAGAAGACGCTGATCAAGGAGTTGTTAAGAGCGTTAAAGTATACATTGCGAAAAAGCGCAAAATGCAAGTCGGTGACAAGATGGCTGGTCGTCACGGTAACAAAGGTGTTGTTGCTAAGATTGTTGCTGAAGAAGATATGCCTCACTTAGAGGACGGAACTCCGGTTGAAATTTGCTTGAATCCTTTAGGGGTTCCATCGCGAATGAATGTTGGTCAAGTTTTGGAAACGCATTTGGGTTGGGCTTGTAAGAAGCTAGGTCTCACGGTTGCGACTCCAATTTTCGACGGTATTTCTGAAACACGTGTTCGTGAGTATTTAGAAGAAGCCGATCTTCCAAAGACAGGTAAGAGTGTTTTATATGATGGCCGTTCAGGTGAGAAGATTCACCAAGAAGTTGTGGTTGGTTATATGTATATGCTTAAGCTAAATCACTTAGTAGCTTCTAAGATCCACGCTCGTGCAGTTGGACCTTACAGCTTGATCACACAGCAACCTTTGGGCGGTAAAGCTCAATACGGTGGTCAGCGATTCGGGGAGATGGAGGTCTGGGCCCTAGAGGCTTATGGTGCTGCTTATACCTTGCAGGAATTGTTAACTGTCAAATCGGATGATGTTACAGGCCGAACACGCATTTATGAATCTCTAGTTAAAGGGGATAACAGCTTGAATGCAGGTACGCCTCAATCATTCAATGTTTTGATGAAGGAAATTCAAAGCTTATGTCTAGACGTTCGTTTAGAATCAGAAGGTAAATTTGAATTAGGTAATGGCATAGCCGATCAAGGATAAGTATTAACGATTAAATTTTTAGAAATATGAGTACAGAAGTCGCACGAGATATATTAGGTTACGAAGCAACAAAATCGTTTGATCATGTTAAAATCACAGTCGCTTCTCCGGAAGCCATTCGTGAGTGGTCAAGAGGGGAGGTCAAAAACCCTGAGACGATTAATTATCGTACATTCAAGCCTGAGCCAGGTGGTTTATTTTGTCAGCGTATATTTGGCCCAGTAAGGGATTACGAATGTGCGTGTGGAAAGTATAAGCGAATTAAGTATAAGGGCGTAATTTGTGACCGTTGTGGTGTTGAAGTGACTGTTTCACGTGTTCGTCGTGACCGCATGGGACACATTGAATTAGCGGTTCCAGTTTCACACATTTGGTTCTTAAAGAGTATGCCTAGTCGTTTAGGTCTATTGCTCGATATTACAGCGAGAAATTTAGAGCGTGTTATTTATTACGAGAACTACTTGGTGATTGATCCAGGTAAAACTCCACTTGAAGAGCGCCAGTTGTTAACTGAGCAAGAATATTTACAAGCACAAGACGAGTATGGTGAAGATTCATTCATTGCTGGAATGGGTGCCGAGGCCGTTCGTGATGCTCTTAAGCGTGTCGACTTGCAAGCCACTGTTGTCGAATTGAATGAGCAAATGCATGC
Organism: Puniceicoccaceae bacterium; assembly: GCA_011522825.1. Classification (GTDB taxonomy): domain Bacteria; phylum Verrucomicrobiota; class Verrucomicrobiia; order Opitutales; family Coraliomargaritaceae. The sequence continues at coordinate 6,388 of WTIG01000041.1, read as the reverse complement.
AACTCGTTCAAAGCAGATTAAAAAGAAAGTTTCTAAACGATTAAAAACAATTCAAGGTTTCATCAATTCAGGGTCTAATCCAGATTGGATGGTGCTTGAAGCATTGCCTGTGGTTCCACCTGACTTGAGACCACTTGTTCCTCTTGAGGGAGGCCGTTTTGCTACATCGGATTTGAACGACCTTTACCGTCGTGTGATCAACCGTAACAATCGTCTGAAGAATCTTTTACAACTTAAAACACCTGACGTTATTATCCATAATGAAAAACGCATGCTTCAAGAAGCTGTGGATGCATTGTTTGATAATGGTCGTCATGGCCGAGCAGTAACAGGTGCGGGTAATCGTCCATTGAAATCACTTTCCGATATGTTGAAAGGTAAGCAAGGTCGCTTCCGTCAAAATCTTCTCGGTAAGCGTGTGGACTACTCAGGACGTTCTGTTATTGTGACTGGTCCAGAGCTTAAACTCAATCAGTGCGGATTGCCTAAGAAAATGGCATTGGTTTTATTTGAACCATTTATTATCCGTCGTCTAAAAGAACTTGGCTTCGTACACACTGTGCGTGGTGCTCGTAAGATGATCGAGAAACAGTCGCCTGAAGTTTGGGATATTTTGGAAGAAGTTACAAAAGGACACCCAGTTCTCTTGAATCGTGCTCCAACTTTGCACCGTTTGTCTATTCAAGCTTTTGAGCCTGTACTTATCGAAGGTGATGCGATCCGTGTTCACCCACTTGTTTGTACTGCTTACAATGCTGACTTTGATGGCGACCAAATGGCGGTACACGTACCATTGTCTTTAGAAGCAGTTATGGAAGCGAAGACCTTGATGATGGCAACGCACAACATCTTCTCGCCTTCCAGCGGTAAGCCGATTTTGACACCGTCTCAAGATATTGTTTTAGGGTCTTATTTCTTAACCTGCGAACCAAGGTATCAAGCACCAAAGGGTAAGCGTTTACCATTGATCGTTGATAAAGACGAGCTGGATACAGCAGTGGCTGACGGTGCTTTAGATGTTAAAGATTGGATCAATTTCATCAACCCTGATTACGGAAACGAAAATACGTCTTACGGTAATGCAAATGATAAAGTTATCTGCACAACAGTCGGTCGTGTTATCTTCAATACAATCTGGCCCGAAGAATTAGGGTTTATTAATTTCCCAGTCGCTAAGGGCAAGTTGGGTGATATTATTTTAGAAACCTACCGAAAAGTGGGCAAAGCTGAAACGGTTAAAACACTCGATGTCTTGAAAGATGTTGGCTTTAAGATCGCTACAAAAGCAGGTGTTTCTATCGGTATCGATGACATGATCATTCCGGAGTCAAAACCAGAGATCGTTAAGGAAGCTCGTAAGAAAATTGACGAAGTTGAAGGTCAGTACAAAAAAGGTATCATCACTGAAGGTGAGCGATACAATAAGATTATTGATATCTGGACAGGTACAACCGACGAAATTGCCAAAGCGGTATTCGATGAACTGAAAGAAAATTCAGGACAAGAAGCGATGAATCCTGTTTTCTTGATGATGGATTCAGGTGCTCGTGGTAATAAGCAACAAGTTAGACAATTGTGTGGTACACGTGGATTAATGGCTAAGCCTTCAGGTGAAATTATTGAACGCCCGATTCTTTCTTCATTCCGTGAAGGTCTATCTGTGTTGGAGTACTTTATTTCTACTCACGGTGCTCGTAAGGGTCTGGCTGATACTGCGCTGAAAACTGCGGATGCGGGTTACATGACTCGTAAGCTTTGTGATGTGGCTATGGATTGCATCGTAGAAGCTTATGATGACGGAAACCGTACAGGTATTTGGAAATTTGCAATTTATGAAGGTGATGACGAAATCGTCAGCTTGTTTGACCGTATTGTGGGTCGTTGCTCATCAAATGACATTAAGAATCCTCTAAATCCTGATGAAATCATTGTTAAGCATGGTGAAATCATTACAGAAGAGATTGCTCATAAGATTGACGAGGTAGGTATTGAGAAGGTTAAAGTGCTTTCTGCATTAACCACTCGCAAGAAGATTGGAATCACAGCGCTTGAATACGGAATCAACCCAGCTACTAACTCAATGGTTGAGCGTGGTGCTTCTGTAGGTATTATTGCCGCTCAATCGATCGGTGAGCCGGGTACACAATTGACTATGCGTACTTTCCACATTGGTGGTATTGCTAGTGGTGTCTTTAAGAATCCTGAAATTAAAGTCCGTTCGGGTGGTACAGTTCAGTATAAGAATTTGAGAATCGTTCAAACGATTGATGGTGCAAGTATCGTACTTAATAAGACGGGTTCAGTGCTTATCCTTGATGACAACGGACGAGTGCTTGAAGATTATAAGATCGTTGCTGGTTCAGTGTTAACACAACCAGACGGCGGAAGCATTAAGAAGGGCGAAGTCCTTGCAATGTGGGATCCACATAACATTCCAATTCTTTCTGAAAAAGCGGGTAAGATTGGCTTCAGTGATATGATTCCTGGAGTGACAGTGAAACGTGAGATGGATGATTCTTCAGGCCAAATCACTACTGTGGTTGTTGAGCATAAAGATGACCTAAATCCTCAGATTGAAATCTTAGACGGCAAGAAGGTAATTGCTACTTACGCAATTCCAACAGGTGCACAAATCGTAGTGAATGAAAAAGACACGATTACACAAGGTGCTATGTTGGCAAAAACACCTCGCCAAGCTTCTAAGACCCAAGACATTACAGGGGGTCTACCACGTGTTGCTGAATTATTTGAAGCACGTCGTCCAAAAGAAGCTGCCGAAATGGCTAAGATTGACGGAGTTGTTTCTGTTGATGGAACCTTACGTGGTAAGAAGAAATTACTCGTTACTGATCCTGAAACAGGAAATGAAGAGGTTCACTTGATCCCTCATGGAAAACACCTGCTCGTTCAAATCGGTGACCTTGTTCATAAAGGACAGCACTTAACTGAAGGTGCTGCAGACCCACATGAGCTATTAGAAATCTTGGGTCGTGAGAAAGTTTGCGATTACTTGATTGAAGAAATTCAAAAAGTTTATCGCCTACAAGGTGTGACCATTAACGATAAGCACATTGAGGTGATTATTGCTCAAATGCTCAAGAAAGTCAGAATCACCGATCCAGGCGATTCAGAATTCTTCTGGGGTGAACAAGTGGATCGTTATGAGTTCATGAAATCAAATGATGAGATCGAAGAAGCCGGTGGTAAGCCAGCTGAAGGTGAGCCTGTATTACTCGGTATCACTAAATCATCAATTGAAACGGAATCCTTCATTTCAGCAGCATCCTTCCAAGAAACCACTCGTGTTTTGACGGATGCATCAACACTCGGTAAAGTGGATTGGCTCAAAGGCTTTAAGGAAAATGTGATCATGGGTCACTTAATTCCAGCTGGTACCGGTCTTCCTGCCTACCGTCGTTTGAAAATCGATACACTCGGTGCCGATATGGAACAACTATCACCAGAAGAAGCTGCAAAGCATGTTGAAGGTGTTGCGATTCCGACACCTGAAGTCGATTTAAATCAAGTCCCTGGTTTGTCTGATGCTCCCGTCGAAGGAGAAGCAGAAGCCCCAGTAGAAGGTGAAGCACCTGCTGAATCAGAAGAAGCCGGTTAATCCAATAAAATGCTCGATTTATAAAAAAATAGAAATTTTAAACAAATAGCTTGCACACAATAGCGTAAATGCTAGGTTTTCGAACTTTTCCAAAGACAAGAAATCAATTTAGATACACACAAATAACAATGCCAACTATTAACCAACTCGTTCGTTCACCTCGAATCATACAAAAAGTAAAGTCTAAGTCTCGTGCTTTAGACCGTAACCCTTTTCGTCGTGGTGTTTGTGTTCAGGTGATGACTCGTACGCCTAAAAAACCGAATTCTGCGATTCGTAAAGTGGCTAAAGTACGTCTCACTAACGGTATGGAAGTGATCGCCTACATCCCTGATGAAGGACACAGCTTACAGGAGCACAGTATTGTTTTAGTACGTGGTGGTCGTGTGAAAGACCTTCCAGGTGTTCGTTATCACATTGTTCGAGGAACCCTTGACTGTGTAGGTGTAGAAAAACGTCGTCGTAGTCGTTCTAAATATGGAGTGAAACGTCCAAAGGAATAATCTAAGCAATTTATCATTTATAAACCAAATAATTTTTAAGAAATATGTCTCGTCGTCGCCAAGCCGTTAAACGTCCAGTAATTCCAGATCCTCGCTATAATAGTACATTAGTGACTAATCTAGTGAATATGATTATGGAGCGTGGTAAACGCACAGTAGCTCAACGTATCGTGTACACTGCATTCCAAAGAGTGAGTGAAAAGTTGGCTAAGGGTGATCCTGTCGATCTAGTGATGGGTGCATTAGAAAATGCACGTCCAAAGATCGAAGTGAAAAGTCGTCGAGTCGGTGGTGCTACCTATCAGGTACCTGTTGAAATCGCATTTGAGCGTCAACAAACATTAGCCTTTCGTTGGATGATCAGTTCAGCACGTAAGCGTAAAGGTGTGGCTATGGACGAAGCCTTAGCCGATGAGATCATTGATGCTTACAACAATACAGGTGGAGTCGTAAAGAAGAAAGAAGAGACTCACCGTATGGCGCAAGCCAATCGTGCGTTTGCACACTTGCGATGGTAATGGCTTAGCCCTTTCTCGCTTTTTCTTTCTTGTTCTTTTCCAGTTTATTTATGTCAGCCAAAAAAATAGTTTCTCAGAATGCCCAAGAGCGTAAGTTCCCCATGGAATATACGAGAAATATTGGTATAGCCGCTCACATAGATGCAGGAAAAACAACCACTACAGAAAGAATTTTATATTACACCGGAGTCGTCCACAAAATGGGCGAAGTACATGAAGGTAGTTCCGTAACCGACTGGATGGAACAAGAACGTGAACGAGGTATCACTATTACTTCTGCTGCGATTTCTTGTAATTGGACAAACAAAAGCGGAATTTACTCAGGGATCGACCATCAAATAAATTTAATCGATACCCCAGGGCACGTTGATTTTACGGCGGAAGTCGAACGTTCGTTGAGAGTACTGGATGGTGCAGTTGCTGTTTTTTGTGCGGTTGCGGGTGTTCAGCCTCAATCTGAGACAGTTTGGCGACAAATGGAAAAATACAAAGTGCCACGGATTGCTTTCATTAATAAAATGGATCGAGTCGGGGCAGACTTTTCGGCAGCGATTGAATCCATGAAAAAGCGATTAGATGCCAAGGCAAAAGCAATTTTCCTCCCAATTATTGAAGAAAACGATGGCGAAGAAACATTCACTGGCATGATTGATCTAGTGAAAATGGAAGCGGTACTTTTCGACTCAGAAGATAGCTCAGGAAATTCATTTCATATCGAACCTATCGCAGAAGACTTATTTGAAAATGCTGAGTTTGAACGTGAGTCATTGATTGAAACCTTAGCGGACTGCGATGAATCACTCGCAGAAAAATATCTAGAAGGGGAAACTATAGAAGCAGATTTTCTTCAGTCTGTGATTCGTAAGGCAACCATAGCACTCGATTTTTGCCCAGTTATCCCTGGAACCGCTTTTAAAAATAAAGGTGTGCAAGCCTTACTCGATGCAGTGGTTAATTATTTACCATGCCCACTCGATCTGCCGGCCATTGAGGCAGAAGATTTAAACAGTAAAGCAGTATCTGTGTTGCCTGATGATCAAGCTAAATTAAGCGGCCTTGCCTTTAAATTAATGAACGATTCCTATGTGGGGAAATTAGTTTTTTTCCGTATTTATTCTGGTACTTTAAAGAAAGGAATGGCCTTGCTCAATCCTCGTACCGGGAAGACAGAACGCATTGCTCGATTGCTCATTATGAAAGCAGATGCTCGTGAGGATATTGAAGTCGCCCATTCAGGAGATATTTGTGGAATTGTTGGCTTACGAGATGTCGTAACAGGTGACACACTCTGTGAAAAAAGCCATCCTATGCGTTTGGAGCCACCGACATTCCCAGAAACGGTAATATCTATGTCCATTGAACCTAAGACGACTGCCGATCAAGATAAACTCGAACAAGGCCTCGATCGACTATCTGAAGAGGACCCAACTTTTTTTGTTTCAACGAATGAGGATACTGGACAAACCTTAATTTCGGGAATGGGAGAATTACACTTAGAAATCATTCGTGATCGTCTTTTCCGAGAATTTAAAGTCCAAGCAGAAGCGGGCCGTCCACAAATTGCTTACCGGGAAACTTTTGGAAATTTAGCATCTGGAGAAGGGCGATTCGTTCGTCAAGCCGTAGAAAATCCACAGTATGGGCATGCTTGTATTCGAGTTGAGCCACTAGAACGAGGCGATGGTATCCTAATTGAAAACAAACTTCCTGAAGGCTGTATACCAAAAGAATATATCGAGCCAACATTAGAA
>WTIG01000008.1 GCA_011522825.1 Puniceicoccaceae bacterium | reverse complement strand
AGGCTCTTCAGCGAGCGTTACGCTCTCTGATTCTACTGCAGATAAAGCTGCATCCGCAGAACTGTCGGCTGCTTGAAGTCCAAGCGTTAAAAATAGACTGAATAAGCAAACTGAAATGAATTTATACATAATACTAAAAAGTTTTAAAAGGTATCACCGCTGTGTTTATCGCACAGCGGTGATTGAAAGGATTAGCCAAGGAAGATGGCAAAGAAAATAATCGCTTCCGCGAAGGCCATACAAATAATAGATTGCACTAGAATTGAAGTGGCTGCTTCAGGATTACGCCCTACAGACTCACAGGCTTTGAAACCAATTAGTCCGATGCCGATCGGCACACCTAATGCCGCTGCTGCGACTTGGATTTTTCCTTCGATTGCTGCTAATAATAGATCAAATATCATAATAATTTTGAATTTTTAGATTAATTTATTGTTTGTCTACCACGTCCGCGGATTTCTTCACGGTCACATGATAAAAAAGCCTATCGTTTAATGTTCCTCTCCATGATTTGTTATCAATCCTATATAAATGGCAACTAATAATGTAAAAATCAATGCCTGCACCACTCCCACTAGGATTTCATAAAAATAAAACGGCACTGGTAATAAATAAGGAACCAGGCCGGTCATACTCGCCAATAAGTTTTCGCCACCAAATACGTTACCGTATAGGCGGAAAGATAAAGAAACCGGACGAAAGGCTATAGAAACCACCTCAATCACACCCACTAAGATGAAAATAGGTGTTAAAAGCATATATATTAAAGATGGCGTATCTTTCTTGCTCGCTTTATTGCCGAATAATTCCCAGACAAAGAATTTAGCCCCCGCAATTTTAATTGTTAGATAAGCCCATGCAATCATAGCAATTAAGGCTAATCCCAAGGCTGCATTCAAATCCGAACTAGCTGGACGTAGCCAATATTTTAAATGCCCTGATTCGTCATAAAAGCCAAACACCCCGATTCCTGGAAGCAAGCCGCTCCAATTATGAATGAGAATAAATACAAAAAATCCGAGTAAAAGAGGAAATGCCTGCTCAAAGGCCTTTTTGCCTAAGATCGGCTCAAGTAAACCTTTCAAGCCTTCTATCAAAGTTTCAATGACGCTTTGTGCCTTATTGGGGATTAAGCCAGGCTTACCAACCGCAAATCGAACCACTATGATAAATACGATTGAAACCACCCATGTCGTTAATATCGCATTTGTGAGCGGTAAATTAAAGATTCTACCAATTTCGTAAGCGTACGGGCTAACGCCAGTGGAGCCTCCAGAAGTGTCTGCCCCAAATACAAAACTTAATGGTAATAGTAAAAAAAGATATGTTATGAACTGTTTCAAAAAAGAATTAACTCCGTTTTTATTCAGCTTTTGTAAGATTTAAACCCTACCGAAATGAACACGACTTTTGCTTCGGTCAACACTCTAATGAAAAAATTCTTAAAATATTGCATTTAGAAGAGATAATGCGATATTCTAATTATATGGTCAGCCCGACTAATTTAACCGATCGCATTTCTCAACTGAGAGAAAACAAACAAGCCTCTAGCGTACTCAATTCTGGAGAAAAAGCCCCTACGCCTCAAAAAAAGAAGGTCGCTGTCCCTAAAGAACTAGCCTTCGATGCTTTTATGACGGTTTCTTATACTTTGTTTCTAATCGCTCTAGTTGGGCAATTATTTCTAATACTCAGTCTAGATATTTTCTAATTACTGAACCTCTGCCACGACAGAAAAGTAACCATCCATTAAGTTTTGGAAATAGGTGTTCTCTTCGTGAAGCCATTCAGCCCCTTCTTTGATTTGCCAAAACTTTGATTCATTGAGGTGTTCGATTGTCCAATCAAAATAAGATCGGTCATCCGTGCGAAAATAAAAGAGCCCGTTCTTTTCCATGCGGCTTGCAAGTTGTTCAAGGAAAGCACTTTGTATCATACGCTTCTTGTGATGTCTTGCTTTTGGCCAAGGGTCTGGAAAAAGAAACACTACCGCTTCTAATGAGATTGTTGTGGGCAAAACCTCAAGAAATTCGCCTAATTCCGCTTTAATGAAATGCACATTACCCAAGTCACGCTTCTCTTTCTTCTTATTTGCCTTGTCCACTCGGCCAGCAATCAAATCAATCCCTAAGCAAAATTGCTTTGGGTTCTCCATTGCATAGCTAGTCAGCCAATGACCATGACCGCAACCTGCCTCAAAAAGGATCTTTGCTCGCTCAGGCAAGCATTTCTCAAGATACTGAGAAATCTCCGCTTTGCGTTCTTCGGCACGCTTCAGTTCTTTTAAATACCCCTCAGGCATTAGAGTCTTATTCGTTCTATCCATTCCTCTAATCCTCAGAAGCAATTGCATATGGCAAGCTAAAGATAATGGTTGTTCCTTCGCCCACTGTGCTTTCAACACGAACCACCCCTCCGTGGAGCAGAATAATATGCTTTAAAATACTCAACCCTAAGCCTGTCCCGCCTTTTTCTTTGCTGCGTCCTTTGTCCACTCGATAAAATCGTTCAAATAAATGAGGCAGGCTCTTTTGGGGGATACCCGGCCCATCATCGGACACTTTGCAAATAATATACGACTTATCTTCCGATAAATCTGCCGATAATCTAAGTAGGGTAAACTCTGAAGCATAACGAAAAACATTTTCCAGCAAGTTATCAAAGACTTGATTAATCCGATGGCGATCAAAGGCAAAAGGGCTAATTTCTGAATCAAAGTCCACTTCAATCCGTTGCTTACTTTCATTTAAACGGCTGGTATAGCTCTCCTTTATTTCATTCAATAACTGATCAAAAGCTTGGACGGAATAATCCAATTGGTCCGGCTGAGATTCTAAGCGAGATAATGTCAACAAATCCTCAACCAATAAATGCAGCCGCTCCGTATTATTTTTAATCTTATTAGTAAAACGCCTTTTGGCTTCCTCACTCAACGAATCATAGTCATCGACTAAAGTTTCTGAGAACCCCTTAATAATCGTTAAAGGTGTTCTTAATTCATGAGATACGTTGGCGACAAAGTCCGTGCGCATGACTTCCAGCTCTTTCAAACGAGTGATATCGTGCAAAACCAGCAAGGTCGCCTTCAAACTACCTCGACTTGATTTAGCGATTTTGGAACAAGATGCTTCAAACCATAAAGTCTCGCCCCCAAATTCAACGGAAATCTGCTCCATCGAAGTTGATCCACTTTTTTTGAATTTAGCCAAATATTCTAAGAGGCTTGTGGACCGCAACATCGATTCAAGGCGAACCGATTTCATTTCTCGCCCAAAATTGAAAATACGTTCCGCTGCTTCATTGGCATATTCAATAATATGCTCGTCATTCAAAACGAACACGGCTTCCTGAATGGAACTCAAAGTAGCCTCAACTTGATTTGAAAAACCGCTCGTCTCTGTGTTATTTATACCGTAATCGTCAATCAAGGAATTCACGGATAAAATTAATTTCTCTAGGTTTTTTGTGGGCATTTTAGAGGTCGTCTCTTTAAGCAGAAAACGCCGCTTACTCTCCACCGCCTCAATAAGTGTCTGAATGACTTTTTCCGATGCAAGTGCACTATAGAAAAAATATCCTATTAGGATAATTATTATGCCTATAAATAAAAAATTCATTAAATATCCACTGCCTTATAGCCAACGCCACGAATTGTTTCTATCATATTAGCATAAGGACCCAACTTTTCTCGGACTCGACGTACATGAGTATCAACGGTTCGAGTTTCTATATCCGTATCATAATTCCAAACATTGACTAATAAATTTTCTCTCGTTTGCACACGATTTTTGCGGAGCATCAATAGTTTCAACAAACGAAACTCTGTTGCGGTTAAGATAACAACTTCTCCGTCTACCGTGAGTTCATGCAAAGAATCATCCAAAACAACCCCGGCTATTTGAATACGGTTTTTATTGTTCACAGACCCACCTGATTGATTTCGGTTGAGTATATTTGCCACTCTTAGCATAAGCTCTTTTGTATTAAATGGTTTGGAAATGTAATCATCGCCTCCAGACTCCAATCCCTTTATGCGATCCTCAACCTCGCCCCGTGCCGTTAAAAAAATAATCGGAATCGTATTCATTTTTGGATCCGAACGCACCATCTTACAGAGTTGCAATCCATTCAATTCTGGCATCATGATATCTAATAGTATCAAATTTGGATTAAATTCTCTTGCCACTGATATAAATGACAATGGGTTGTTGACCACCTGACAAAGATGCCCATCTTGTTCGAGTTTGTATTTTAACAATTCCGTAACATCCGGCTCATCATCAACAATCAAAATTCGATTTACATTATTGTTTTTCATTCAATTTAAATCTATAGAAGCAAAAAACTAGAAAAAGCTAATAAAATTTGTAATCCCTACGTCAATGGGAATAATATTTA
>WTIG01000206.1 GCA_011522825.1 Puniceicoccaceae bacterium | reverse complement strand
CTGCGATACTCGTAGTTACGGAAATAATAGAGACGATAATTATTTTCAGTAGGTCTAATGTAGAAAAGCCCTTTTCCATCACAGAGAAAATAGTCCCAGATACTATCTAATCGTGTATCAAGCTTGTTGTATTTTGCAACCTTTTTGATGAAATCACCACGTTGCTGTCCAAAGTTATCTTGGGATGGGAAAAACTCAACACCCTGACGGATGCCAAAGAGTTTCATCTGTGCAATGTGAGATGAAACAATGCCACTATCAACCTGTGCATCGCCATTGCGCTCAATGTAGGCGTCAATAATTTCTTTTAGGCGATTATTGGTTTCAGACACTACTTGTTGCCCTTTTGTTTATACATCCTAGCAGCCTTGCCAGCCTTCTTAGCCTTCTCTGTGTTGGCTACAAACTGTTTGCCTTGCTTTGAACCTGCACGTTTTTTAGCATCTGTTTTATCACGTTCCTCTGGTGATAGCTTGGCCCAAGCTTTTTTAGGTAAATACCGTTTAGTAGTACCATCAGATTGGATTGCTTTGTCTGCCATGTTACGCCTCCGTTTCTAAACACTCAGGCCAAGTTTTTGTTTTAAACAATTCATGTATAGATCGACGTTCTTCCCGATACTCAGGCTGTTGAAAATAAGGATCTTGATAAAGTCGTTGTACGGCACCGTGATATTCGGCACAACTTAAAGTCCAAGCTAAAATTACAGGAATCATTTTTTGTCTTTGTGTCTTTTTGCAGCACTTGCTGCTTTTTTACCTTTTTCGTATTGATCTTTAGTTTGCCAATCTTCTTTACCCCACTTTTTAAGATCTTTTTGTTTGCTAGATTGACCGCCTTTATAGCCGCCGCCTTTCTTTTTATATTCACTAGCAACAAGTTGTGCTTTACGTGCAGACCACTGGCCAGGCTTACCGCCTTTGCTGCCAGCCATTACACGCTTTTTAATTGATTCGCGCAGGCCTGGTTTTGTATATTTTGAATCGTCTTGTGCCATCAGACAAACCCTGGTAATTGTGGACCTGAGCGCCGCACAGGTGGAGTCATTGGAGCAAATCCACGGCGAATCTGCTCGTCAATGTAAGGCGAATCAAGATGAGGCACTTTGAGAATTGCATTTTGAGGAGCATATTGGCCGCGAATAAATTGCGGCATTTGTCCCAACAAAGAACCTGCTAAATTACCAGCTGCTCCAGGTACACTAAAACCTCCGCCATAACGAGGAGCACGATTAAATGGATCAGTTGGATAAGCTTGTTGATCAGTTAAAAATCCACGCCCAGGATAATATGTCCTGGGAATTTCATCCATAACAATTGGTGGCCCTTGTCTTTGTGGTACTAACATCAGAACTGTCTCTTAGTATTTACATTGGCAAAACCAGATCCTTTTCGTCCTGGTGATGCAAAATAAGATGGGCTTGCATTGCGTGGTACTGCTGCAGATTTAACATTACCCATTGTTTTCATGCGTTCACTACGATGCCTAGGGTCTTCATGTAAAAGACCTGAATACTCAGTAGTAAATCCAGCTAATGGATAATCCTGACGCTCTTTAACTGGCGTAGTTAAATCTAAATAAGATCCTGCTAAATCCATCAGAATACATGCTTGTTGGCAAAACCATTACGTTGTGCTTCTGTCATATTTCCTAATGTCCGAATAGAATCTAACTTGTCAAATTGATTAACTTGTTGCTGAGGACTAACAGGATTAAAACGGCTGAAGGGGACCATACGCATTAAGGCTGATGGTCCTTCTTGGATTTGATGGCCTAATCCTCCTGTATTACCTAAATTTGGATCACCACCCGAGTATCGCATCTTTCAAAAAATAACTCTTATTATTTTACTCTTCTAATTTTGAATTTAATCTTTGAACAACAATACCGTCACCTTTTAAATCCCATGTCAATAAATCATTTATTTCCCAGCCTAATGTTTCAAGCACTTCTTCAGGGATGGGCATAATTAAATCGCCATTTGAGTCTTCTTCTAATTCGATGTAGTAGCTCATTTGCTTACTATTTTTTCCACAAGTCTATCAAGTTTATTGTTTATTTCACGAAACTCTTCATTCATTTTTTCCATCTCGCGAATATAATCTTGCTTTAAAACATACTCTAAAGGTAAACGATCTATGCGATCTTCTAGATGACGCATACGACCAAATACTTTGCTTATAAACCAACCAGTACCAGAAATGCCAGCAATACCTAATGCAATAACTTGCTCCATGGCTACTATGAGTATTTTGTGAAAATTTATTTCTTATTTAGAAGTCTAATTGAAGTTTGCCGCGTTTCATTAATCCATTAACAAGCCATACCAAAGCGTCCACACAGTCATCGTGAGAACTAACTCCAAAATTTGTTAGTTCTTCAAACATGGTTGTAAAGTTCCGATAACGATTAAATACAATCTTTCGATCTTCAAACATACCCATAATTCCACGAAAACGCGCTAATTTATCTGCACGAAACCCTTTGACAGGATGCCAAATTAAATTGTATAGATTTTCTTGATTTAAACAAATACGTTTAAAATCTGCTTCTAATGAGGCTTGATACTGAACAGCTTCAGACCAAATATCACACGTTGAATAAGTTGGAAACCAAATACCGTTTTCTTGTTTTCCAATTACAGACCAGTCATGGAGTAACTCTTTCATAGCGTCTAGCTTTTCTAAGTTACCCATGACCCTAAGACGCCTGTAGTCAATAATGTGGATCTTATCTCCGATCCGGCCACCTAGTACCATAACCGTGTAGTCGTTCTTTTCTTTAGTGCCAGCAGACAGGTCTACGCCAACGCCCAGACAGTCAAACTCAGTTGCAATCTCTGCTTTAACCAACAACTCTGGTGCCAAAGACAGTTCGTTCTGTCTGACAATTTGATTCATATATTGGAACGAAAAAGCAATAGGTGCTTGACGTTTCTTTTCTTTTAAATAATCTAAACTCCACATCTGTGGCCAGTATGACTCTTCTTCGCCTGACTCCTCGTTATTTAAGATCGCTGATAGGACAATCTGCGTCCAATTATTATTTGGGCAAAATGTCGTTGCATGAATATCGTCATGACGGAATCTCGTGCCCAAACAAATCGCACGGCCCCCTTCAAACATGGTTGGAGCGATCACCGCATTCCAGTTATCTTGCATCATCTTTCGAATATCCGGATTACCAATATCAGCAGCAGACTTCACAGGGTCATCAATAATAACTAGTTGAGAACGTTTTGATGTCACCGATCCTTTAAGACCGGCTGCGCATAAAGTAAACTGTTCTTCACCAGTTGTATCGATTCCAGCAAACTTATGGTCGATTGACCAATACTCATTACTTGTAACGTTCTTAAGTAATTTGACTGTAGGAAAAACGTCTTGATATTTTTTTGATTCAATGATTCGTTTTATTGTTGCTGATTTAGATCGAGCAATATCAACTGTATAACTAAGATAAAGGATCTGTAGAGGTTTTTTAGCAGCTGTATGGATACCAATAGCCCAGGCTGTAAACAAACCCAGTACAGTCGATTTTGCTGACCCCCTGGGGCCAAGTAAATCAATATTGGGACCAGCAATTTTAAGAAGACAGGAGCTATTTTCGTTGGTAACTAATTGACGATGCCAATCTTTGTGATGTTCTGCAGGAGGTTTATCTGCTACATACTCACAAAAAAAACCAAAGTCTTGCCTAGCCTGCTCTAATAAATGCTCATCTTTATTCTTGCGTACCCTATGATTTTTGGCTGCTGCTTGAGCATTACGTCGATACGCTAAATGAAGATGAGATGGCACTACTTCTTATCTTTGTCTTTTTGAAGCTTAGCAGCTTTTGCAGCCTTCAATCCTTTTTCAGCTGACTCTTTTGCTTTAGTGCCTTTATCGTCTTCTTTAGACTCCGGGTTGTTCTTTTCGTTTTTCTTCTTGAAGTGCTCCAGGAGCTGCGGCGGCATTTTGTTCTTGGCCATTGTTTAAATACTTACCAGCTATTGGTAGACCTGTTTCTCTATCTATATTAGGCGTAACGGATTTTCCATTATTCTTGCCTAATAATTCTTGAATAGGTACGTGGCCAGGTGCCATCTCACGATTACGGTTTAAAGCATTAACCATGTGGCCTGGGCTTCTGGATGTAAAGGCTGAATCCATAGTTAATCTTCTTCATATTGAATTCTAGCCCATACGCTCATTGAAGCTTCATGCAGAGGACCTTCAATAGGATCATCCCTAAAGATAGAAATAATTTCACGCATAGCTCGGTCAGCGCCAGCCATTAACAATCCTTTGCGGTCACGCGAAGAAACAAAAGACTCAACCTGGGCGATAGTGGAACGCAATTCTTTTTGCATAGCAGCAATGCGAGCCACACCGGAATCACGCTTGACAGCATAGTTTT
>WTIG01000069.1:2547-4466 GCA_011522825.1 Puniceicoccaceae bacterium | reverse complement strand
CATATTTGTAAATTAAATGGTTTTTAACCAAGGGTCGAACAATTTTATTTAAACTACTTTAAGTGATTACTGGTAGGATTTAAGGACACGGCTGATATTTTCTTCCACGGCTAAAATAAGCTCCTTCCATTTGCCGAGCTTTGCTTCAGCTATATTTTTATATATAGCACGTTCGCTTATTGCTAAGAGCTGACTTATTTGAGCTTCTGAATAGCCCCGTAATTTATAATTCAGAATCTTTAATCGGTTGTGGTTCCAATTTCGGGTTGTAGACCAAAGAAGTTCCATGCTTGGATTCATTAAACGTTCTAGTGTTTTAGAAAAACCATGCATTATCAAGTAATGGCCCAATTTAGGTGCTTTAGTGAGTCCAAAGATCGCATTTTCTATCGACTTACCTTCTATCTCAGTAGCCATCACTGAATTAATGGGCGTTTTTACTTCGCCAATGCCAATCGAAAACTGAATCTCTAAAGGGTACAAGTGCTCTCGTATTAAAAAGAGATTTTGAAGCAAATGGTCGCCTGAGGCAAAAATCCCTTGAAAATGACCCTCTTGATTTCTCGAATACGGAGAGAGTAAATCCTGAGAAATACTTGGATTGCTCAAGATTTCGCTCAAATATCCAATTTCTGTGCTTTTATCTGGATTTTTTGACGAATTTAAAACCTTAAATAAGACAACCGGGTAGAGAGGCGATGCTTCCATGGATTTATTGAACCAATATAGTTCTTCTTGTCAAGAATTGCCTAGATTTTGCTCAGTTTTATTGAACCAAATTGGTGCAAACAGGTAAATTCTGATTCTTATGCTAGTTGAACTGATTTAGTTCAATAACCTTTATTAGTGGCTAATTGTCGCTCACATTCGGCCAAGGAAAGGTTTTTTCGCTGAGCATAATCACTCATTTGCTCTTTGGAAAGTGCTCCCACGTGAAAATAATTGGCGTTTTCGTGAGCAAAATAAAGTCCGCTGACGGTTGAGGCAGGGTTGATTGCAAAATTTTCCGTTAAAGTCGCACCAGTATTTTTTTCTCCATCAAGGAGTTCCCAAACGAGCTCAAGGTTTGAATGGTCAGGACAAGCGGGATAGCCTAAGGCAGGTCGAATCCCTATATATTCTTCTTTGACCAGTGCTTCGGTGGATAAATTTTCGTCTGCTTGATAGCCCCAATGGTGTTTGCGAACACATTCATGGGTATATTCAGTCAGTGCTTCAGCCATACGGTCGCCCAATGCTTTAACAAGGATTGAGGTATAGTCGTCTTTATCTTCTTCAAATTGTTTAGCAAAACTATCTACCTTTTCGATGCTACAAATAAAAGCTCCACAAGCATCTAGACGATCACTCTCGAGTGGTGCAATAAAATCAGCGAGACTGTAATAGACTGGATCACCGACTTTTTTCTTCTGTTGTCTCAGAGTCGGGATAGCTCCGAGAGAGCTTTCTCTTTTAGGGTCTTTATAAAGAAGAATATCGTCGCCTACTGAATTGGCATAACAAAGACGTAATGCGAATTTAGCGGTAAAAGCTTTCTCTTTGATAATGCGGTCTAATAATTGCAAGGCATCCTCATGGAGTTGTTTCGCTTGGGCGCCCCATTTTTTATGCTCTAAAATTTTTGGATAAACGCCCTTGAGTTCCCAAGCCCAGAAAAAAGGAGACCAATCAATATATTTTGCTATGGTCGCTAAATCGACATCATTTTCGACAATTAAGTCGGTAGTTTTAGGTAAAGTTATATTAATGTCAGCCCAATCGGTTTGAAAGCGATGGGTGCGAGCTTCTTCTAAAGAAAGCAATTCTGTCTTATCTTGATTTTGGAGGAAGCGTTCTCGGCGAACCTCTTGATCTTGCTTTAGTTCCTCAATAAAGGCAGTGGCTTTTTCTGGATTGAGTAGTTGATTACAAACATCTGT
>WTIG01000069.1:0-2447 GCA_011522825.1 Puniceicoccaceae bacterium | reverse complement strand
ATCGCAAGAGACCATGACTCCGAGATCTTTCACTTGGTAGTTATTACAAGCAAGCACTACGGAAACAATATTTTTACCGATATCGTGAACATCGCCTTTTACCGTAGCAATGAGGAATCGTCCTTGTGAACGGGCATTTGGGTTAGCCGCTTTTTCCTCTTCCATGAAAGGAGTCAAGTAAGCGACAGCCTTTTTCATGACTCGTGCACTCTTTACCACTTGAGGTAAAAACATTTTTCCTTCACCAAAAAGGTCTCCCACAACTTTCATCCCATCCATAAGTGGACCTTCGATGACTTCAAGAGGGCGACCCAGCTTTTGTCGTGCCTCTTCAGTATCCTCTTCAATAAATTCTACAATTCCCTTGATGAGTGCATGACTGAGTCGAGCTTCTACAGTACCATTCCGCCATTCAGCGGCTGTTTTGGATTCCGCTTTTTTATCCGTATTCTTTATCGAGGTGGCAAAATCAATCAGTGCTTCAGTGGCCTCTGGGTTTCGGTTGAGAAGCACATCTTCTACTTTTTCTAAAAGAGAAGGTTCAATTTCTTCATAAACTTCAAGCATACCTGCATTAACAATACCCATATCAAGGCCAGCTTGAATAGCGTGATAAAGGAAGGCGGAATGCATCGCCTCGCGAACAGGATTGTTGCCTCGAAAAGAAAAGGAAATATTGCTGACCCCGCCACTGGTTAAGGCGCCAGGGCAAGTTTCTTTTATCACTTTCACCGCATCAATAAAATCAACAGCATAGTTATTATGCTCTTCCATGCCCGTTGCCACGGTTAAGATATTGGGATCAAAAATAATGTCATGCGGATTGAAGCCTATTTCTTCAGTTAATAAGCGATAGGCTCGTTGGCAGATGCGTACTTTATCCTCTTTGGTGGCCGCTTGTCCTTTTTCATCAAAAGCCATGATGACTGCCGCCGCACCGTATTGTTGAATTTTTTTTGCCTGCTCGAGAAATACCGCTTCCCCTTCTTTTAAGCTGATAGAATTAACGATGCATTTACCTTGCACGCATTTCAACCCTGCCTCGATGACCGACCATTTTGAGCTATCAATCATAATAGGCACACGAGAAATTGCGGGTTCTGAAGCAATGAGATTTAAGAAGTGCGTCATGCAAGCTTCAGAATCTAAAAGCCCTTCATCAAAATTAATGTCGATAATATTAGCCCCGTTTTCCACTTGTTGTAAGGCTACAGCGAGGGCGCCTTCCCAATTGGATTCAAGAATCATTTTTTTGAATCGAGGAGAGCCAGTAACATTGGTTCGTTCGCCTACAGTGACAAAGGTATGACCTTCTTCGATATTAAAAGGCTCTAATCCGCTTAATCGAGAGATAGGAGGGTTGGACTTAAGAACACGGGGAGAAATAGAACGCGTATTTTCAACGGTTGCTTTGATATGCTCAGGTGTCGTCCCACAACAGCCTCCAATAATATTAATAAAGCCACTTTCTGCAAAATCCTTAAGTGCCTCAGAGGTTTGTTCAGGTGTTTCATCGTAGCCAGTTTCGGATAGAGGATTAGGTAAGCCTGCATTTGGGTAAGCACTAACATAGGTATCACTGACATTTGAAAGAGCTTCAATGTAAGAGCGCATTTCAACCGCACCAAGGGCACAATTGATTCCTACACTAATGGGTTTAGCATCAGCAATGGAATTCCAAAAGGCTTCTACCGTCTGACCGGATAGTGTGCGGCCAGATTGGTCGGTAATGGTAACCGAGATCATGATCGGTATTTCAACGGGATGGTTTTTTTGAAATTCTTGAATAGCAAAGAGTGCAGCTTTAAGATTGAGGGTATCAAAAACTGTTTCTGGGAGCAACAAGTCGACACCACCATCGACTAAACCTTTGATTTGTTCACCATAATCTTTAACCAATTGGTCGAATGTCACGGCGCGATATTCTGGCTTATTGACGTCTGGTGACATCGAGCAGGTTCGATTCGTTGGGCCGATAGCACCGGCAACAAAGGTAGGGCGGCCTTCTTTTTCTGAAACTTCATCGGCGACTCTTCGAGCCAGCTCAGCCGCTGACTTATTCAATTCATAGACGATGGATTCAAGTTGATAGTCGGCTTGAGCAATTGCCGTACTACTAAAGGTATTAGTTTCAATAATGTCGGAACCCGCTTCTAAAAAGCTTCTGTGGATAGTTTCAATGACATCGGGTCGGGTGAGAGTGAGCAAGTCATTGTTGCCTTTAAGGTCTAATGAATGGTCTTTGAAGCGTTCTCCCCTGAAATCATTTTCCTCAAGCTTGTAGGTTTGAATCATTGTTCCCATAGCTCCGTCTAAGTAAACAATACGCTCGGCCAACAATTTTTTCAATTGTTGGATCTTAGGCGATGGCTGTTTTGACTGGAGGGCTTTTTTGCTCATAAACGAATCAACGTATAATGATAAATTGATATGTTCAAGTACAATTC
>WTIG01000020.1:1608-4495 GCA_011522825.1 Puniceicoccaceae bacterium | reverse complement strand
GGCGGTAATCGTTGTCCAAATTTATGGACAATGTGCAAAAATGGATCCGATACTCGCGCTCTGTGATGAGCACCAAATTCCCCTCATTGAAGATGCCGCAGAATCTATGGGTGCTTCTTACAAAGGTAAGCCCGCAGGATCTTTTGGCGACCTATCTTTCCTTTCATTTAATGGGAATAAAATTATTACAACATCTGGTGGCGGTATGCTCTTAGGAAACGACCAAGCATTAATTGAAAAAGCCCGTTATTTATCTCAACAAGCTCGAGAGCCTGTTTTGCATTATGAGCATAAGGCTATTGGGTATAACTATCGTTTGAGTAATCTTTTAGCTGCCTTAGGCAGAAGCCAGCTTACGGATTTGGATCGCAGAATCGCCATACGAAAAAAGCATTTTGAAGCCTATACGCAATCCATAGGAGAATTACCTGGTATTTCTTTTATGCCGATTTCGAGTGAAGGTACGCCTAATTATTGGTTAAGTTGCATGATTATAGATAGGACGCAATCAAAGGTGAGTCGTGATGAACTGATCTCAATTTGCCATGACGCATCTATCGAAGTTCGTCCTACTTGGAAACCGCTGCATTTGCAAAAAGTATTTCAGGAAAAGCAAATGTTTGGTGGGGACGTTTCCGAAAGTTTGTTTCATGATGGATTGTGTTTACCTAGTGGCTCTAATTTATCGGATAAAGATCGAGAAAAAGTTATTTCAACCCTTTCCTCAGCGCTTAAATAATTTTTAATGAAACTGTTACAACCATACCTGAATTTTAAATTTGCTGCGATATTTGTGGCTTATGTCGCCTTAGCTTTTTTTAGCTTATCGGTTGCCTATCTGTTGCGTTTTGATTTTCAAATTCCTCAGAGTTTTATCGAGGGAAGAAATTCTGCTTACCTCTGGTACATTGGAACTCAGGTCGCATTTCTTTTTGCCTTTGGCCAATTTGATGCCGTTTTTTCTCAATTTCGCTTACCAGACTTATTTCGCTTATTTATTAGTTTACTTTTAAGCTCCTTCTATGTGCTTTTACTCTGGTATATCTACAAGGGTGAAGGCGTTCCTCCACGGTCGGTTATCATTACGAATTTGTTATTATATTTTGTTTTGATATCCGGTATGCGTATTTTCTTACGAATTAATAGTGGGGAGCATTTCGTCAGTTGGTTATCTGGTATCAAGGAGTACGACTATGTCGCTATTATCGGTGCGGGTGAAGTCGGTGCGGTTATTGGTGCTGATCTTTTGTCCAAGCAAAGATCACTAGGAATAAAGCCCATCGTTTATCTGGACGATTCAGATACTAAAATCGGTCGATTGCTAAACGGAATACCGGTTGTCGATACGGTTGATGGTTTAGAAAAAGTTTCAGCACGTTATCGTATTAAAAAAGTAATAATTGCATTTCCTTCAGCTCCCTCTAAGCGTATTCGAGAGGTTGCGGAAACTGCTAGGAGTTTAGGACTAGAGGTGGATATTGTTCCCGCCTTGACTGATTTGGTCAGTGGACGTGCAACCGCAACTCAAATTAGGCCTATAGAACTTGAAGATTTATTAGGCAGAGAGACCGTTGACTTGAATTTTACGAATATTAGAAAAATGCTTTCTGGGCAAAGAATATTAGTTACTGGTGCGGGTGGTAGTATAGGCAGGGAATTAGTAGCCCAAATTTTAGAGCACGATCCAGAGTCTCTTCTCTGTATCGATAAATCAGAACTCGCTATATTTGATTTAAATTTTTCCCTATTAGACGATCATACTCTTAAGGATCGAGTGAAAACCTGTATTTTAGATATCACACAAAGTGATTATTTGAAGCACCACTTAAGTGATTTTAAGCCGACTATAATTTTTCATGCTGCGGCTCACAAGCATGTGAACTTAATGGAAGATCAGCCAGAAGAAGCTTTAAGAAATAATTTCTTTGCTTCGATCAAATTAATGGAACTGGCCTGCGAGTTATCGGTTGATCGATTTATTTTCATATCTACGGATAAGGCAATCAATCCAACAAGTGTTATGGGTGTGAGTAAGCGCCTGGCTGAAATTGCTATGCAGAAAATTCAAGTTAGGGAAGCGGTTCAAACAAAGTTTATGGCTGTTCGATTTGGAAATGTACTTGGGTCTTCAGGCAGTGTTATCAATATTTTCAAAGCTCAAATTGAAAAAGGTGGGCCACTCACGGTTACAGACCCTGAAGTCACTCGATATTTTATGACTGTTAGCGAAGCAATCGGTTTGGTACTTGAGTCAGCCACACAAGGTGTTGGAGGAGAGATTTTTGTTTTAGACATGGGGGAGCCGATTAAAATTGCTGAGCTCGCTCGACAGATGATTGCATTGAGTGGGTTTAAGGAAAATGTGGATATTGATATTGAGTTTACAGGGCTTAAGTCAGGTGAAAAATTATACGAAGAGGTTCAGCATTTTGATGAAGTTCATGCACAAACTGACCACATGCGAATTTTTAAATTTGTAGCCAATAATGATTACCCAATTTCTTTAGAAGCCATAGAAGCTAAATTATCTGAAGCGATGAAACTTCACAAAGCGGATGGCATAAAAGGTACGGTTAAAAGTTTGGTAAAAGAATACTCGCCATCAGAATCAAATCTTTGAATTTGAATCTTTCTGTTCAGTATCGTCGACCACAGTATTTTCTGAAAAGGGATTAGGCCGTGCAAAGATTTTTAGTTTCTTTCTTAAATACAAAATGCTTGCCTGAAAGAGAATCCTTGGCATCGCATTCAGAGCAGTGTCAAAAGGGTGCATCAAACAATAGCGGATAAGTTGCTTTGAATCTAAGGCGTGTGCCTGACCTTGCATATAGGTTTTCATTTTGCATTGCTCATTTTCATAAAGATCAATTCCTAGATAAACCGATTG
>WTIG01000020.1:0-1508 GCA_011522825.1 Puniceicoccaceae bacterium | reverse complement strand
CACTTTTGATTGTAGCCAAAAAAAGAGTGTTTTTCTGAAAGCGATTCTAGTTGGCTTGGGTTGAAATGAAAGAAAGTGAAAGGATAACTGAATTTGTGATAAGCTGGAAAGATACGCTCATGAAAAACAGTTCCTCGGTACAATTTATGCGAATCCATCATAGGTGAATATCAAAGGCATTGGCGACTTGAACGGAAGAGAGTACAGCATCTTCATGGAATCCATAGCCAAAATAACTACCGCAGAACCAGGTGTTTCTTAAGCCATTTTTTTCTCTGAGTACTTCTTGTGAATTTAAGGCGTCAAAGGAATACAAAGGATGGGTTAAAATCGTTGAATTGATGGTCTTATTTGGATCAATTGCTTTTTGAGGGTTTAAGGTGACGATATAAGGGCGTTTTGTTTTTAGCTTTTGTAATCGGTTCATATAATAGCTAATGCTTACAGGAGCATCTTGCTTTTTATTATCTTCGCTTTCTTTACGAAGAAAATTCCAAGAGGCCCAAAGGGCTTTTTTAGGAGGCATAAATTCTGTATCTGTATGCAATATGACCTGATTGTCTTGGTATTTCCAAGGAGATAAGCGAGTTTCCTCTGACGGATCTGCATCACCCAAAAGCTTAAGGGCTGTGTCTGCATGAGTAGCAACAACAACATGATCATAGTGCTCAATTTCACCAGAATGATAATGTATTTCACAAGGGGCGTTTTTAGGTCGTAAAATCTTTTTGATGTCCTTGTTCAGTTTCGGTGCTTGCTTCAAACTTTTCACAATAGCTTTAACATAGCTGTGACTGCCACCCTTGATCGTGTACCATTGTGGTGGGTTGATAAGCCTTAAGAGTCCATGATTTTCTAAAAAATGAAGATAAGGCTCTGCGGGAAAATCTCGCATCTTTAATAGTGGTGAAGACCAAATAGCAGCCCCCATAGGAAAGAGGTAGCTGTACTGAAATTCTGGACTGAACGCTCGCTCATCCAAATAGTCTCCTAGGGTCTTGTTTTTGAGATAACCATTTTTTAAATCCTTATAGCCAATGAAGGCGAAGCGGATTAAATCACCGACCAATGCAATATGTCTTTGTTTAAATAAGTAGCTTAGGTCAGGTAAAATACCTCTTAGACTGGTTCCTGCATAGCCATAATTTTCTTGTGCATCGTGATAACTAAAGGTCATGCAGGATTTTTGAATTTTTACTTCTAGCTCTTTGAGCAATCGAGTAAAATTTGGGTAATTTCTTAGATTCATAACGATGAATCCAGTATCAATCGCTAGCCCTGAATCAGGCCCTTCTGATAGCGTTAAGGTTCGAGTATGACCGCCTATGCGATCTTCTTTTTCAATTAAAGAAACACTATGTTTTTTATTTAAAAGATAAGCTGCGGTCAGACCCGCAACACCACTTCCGATAACGGCAATCTTTAAGGGTTTTTCATTCATCTTTTTGCCAACAAATAGTGCATAACAAGCCACTCATTCCCGCCATTATAGGCAAACAGTTCAGAGC
>WTIG01000102.1 GCA_011522825.1 Puniceicoccaceae bacterium | reverse complement strand
TCGCTGAAGAGTACGGCGGTGCTGGTCACGTTTGTGCGAAGCACCACGCCATCAAGTATCGTATGGGCGACTGGGAATACAAAGTCCATCGCAAGACCTATTGCGAGAACACCGATGGTCGTCTGGGTTTCACCTGCACCACGACTATCGTTGACCCTGAGTGGCAGTTAGATGCTGACCACATCAACGGTAACCCGTCCGACTGTTCTGCTGAGAACATTCAAACCCTGTGTAAGTGCTGTCACGCGATCAAAACCCGCGATAGCCGCGACTGGGAGACGGCTGGTCGGTCTTTCTTTAAGAAGGCTAGTTGAGATTGATGAAGATTGCGCATATATTATATGCGCAAAATTCACGAAAAAAAGTGTTGACAAAACACATCTCATTTAGTATAATATGTTTTTAGTTGATAGGAGTTCTAATGGGAATAATTGTTAATCTTCAAACCGGTGAGTTTCTAGAAGCCGGCGACATCGGCAACCTCTGCGAGAAGTTGCAGGCCATGGTTGAGATGGAAATGGATGTTGAGCATCTTGCCGTCTATGCCGAAGACGATGCTTACGCGGTGTTCGGTTAATGACTGCCTGGTATGCACGTGGTGAGTGCGGTGAGTACATCCTCACGCAAGTTGAAGCAGTCATCAATGGGATGATGCGGCGTGATGAGTTCTGGTGGTCTATGGACGCACTGGGTTTGACTCCCGATGAGATTAAGCAAGTCATGATTGACATGGAGATTGTGTAATGTTAAGATACCAAATGCCGAAAAACGCAACACTCGACTCGCTTTCTGCGTGTTGCACAATCCTCAGCGAATATCGTGAAGCAGGTTGCCCTGGTTTTCCAAAAAGCAACCCGTTTGTTGATCGTCTGACAGACGAGGGCAATTGCACTCTCGAAGAAGCGATAGATCTTTTAGCAATAACTTGGGATAACTACGAGGAGGTAGTTTAATGAGTGATCATTTTTTTGAGATGGTTGAGGCGCGAGCGCAGTGTTCTGGTGCCAAGGTTGTCATTGAGAATCTTCTCATGGCGATTGAGAAGGCTGAGACCAACCCGATCCTCATGAAGGCGGCAATTCAATGCGCCAAAGATGAGATTGCGTCTATTGAGGCTTTGCTCTATAGCATCTAGTTCCACGACGACGGTGGCGAAGATTGCTAATGATTGCTATGACACCGACGACATTTTTTATCTTTATAGAGAATGTGAATGTAAGTAATTGATATGCGAAACGAACCCGATGACGTTGATTTCGGCGTCAGTCCTTCACAGGCTACAAGTCTTCACGAGATCTATCGTGAAGTGCGTGCCGCTTCAATGTTGATCGCATCAGCCGAGCCTGATGTTTTGATTGACCTGGGTGAGAACTCAGACGGTATGCCTCAAGCCGACATCTATCGTGATGGTTCGCTTGTGCGGCGTGTTTTTGCAACATTTGATTAAAAAAGTGTTGACAAAACGTTTTTTCTTTGGTATAATATGTTTTCAATTAATGAGAGGGCTATTTAATGAGTCATGAAGTAGAAACAATGGCGTATGCTGGTGAAGTTCCTTGGCATGGTCTTGGTACAAAAGTTGCGGCAGATCTAACTCCGCGTCAAATGCAACAACAGGCAGGTCTAGATTGGACTGTCACAAAACGCAAGTCGTTTGTAACTTACGACGGCGAGTTGATTGAGACTGGCATGGAGACATTGCTACGTGAAAGCGACAACTCCGTCCTTGCTCCTGCTGTCGGTTCTAACTGGGAGCCTGTGCAAAACTCTGAAGCGTTTGACTTCTTCAACGAGTTCTGTCTTGCTGGTGACATGGAAATGCACACCGCAGGTTCGCTCAAGAACGGTCAGATTGTCTGGGTTCTTGCAAAGATCAAAGAGTCTTTTGATGTTCTCGGCGAAGACCGAGTTGACAACTACATGTTGTTCTCTAACCCGCATCAATACGGCAAGTCGTTGAACGTTCGTATGACTCCTACCCGTGTCGTTTGTAACAACACGCTCACGATGTCTTTGAACGGTACTACCAACAACGAAGTGAAGTTGAACCACCGTCGTCAATTTGATCCTGATATGGTCAAAGATCAGATGGGTCTTGCTCACGAAAAGTTTGAACTGTATCGTGAAGCCGCGCAATTCATGGCGAGCAAAAAAGCAAGTGTCAGTGACTTGATCACGTTCTACAACGAAGTGTTTCCTGCCGCTAACACCAAGAAGCGAGAAGTCACCGACTATGCTGGTCTTTCAACCACTGCGAAGGCTGCCTTTGATGTTCTTGAGACTCAGCCCGGTGCTGAAATGGCGATGGGTACTTGGTGGAATGCTCTTAACTCAGTGACTTATATCACTGATCACAAGTTAGGACGATCTGCCGATGCGCGAATGACTTCAGCCTGGTTCGGTGCGAATCAAGCCAAGAAGTTGAAAGCCACCAACCTTGCTCTAGAGTTTGCCGCTTAAGGAGAACGAATAGTGTTTAAATCTCATGATGAAATCCCGGCGAAGTACCGCCGGGTAATCTTGGATGAGACCCTTCTGAAGAGGGTCGCCAAGGTTCCGTTAGAAGAATGTAATGAGATCATTTCAGACTACATTCAGTTTGAAGAGTCTAACGAGTCCCTCCGTAATTATGAGGTGATTGTCTCTAAAAACGGACGCATTGCTAAGTACGAGTTTTCTGAACCCGACGATGCTTTGCGCAAGTTAGATGAGATCATCGGCTACTTTACCAAAGATCGCAAAGTCAATGCGATTCTAAAGCAAGCCGATAGAATCATTCGTGGCTATGTCAATGGTCGTTGGGTTCATCCAGCACCTAAAGATAAGATAATGGTAAAGCCATTAGTTCGCTAAATAATAGATCACTTGGAGAGATTAATCTAATGACCGATGAACACGTACCATCACCTTGTATTGGTGTTTGCATACTTGACCCACAATGGGGTCAAATGTGTGTTGGTTGTCATCGGTTTATTATTGAGATCAACAACTGGATGTATTATGACAATGATGAGAAAAAGCAGATCATTGAACGAATACGGACTCTGAGGGAAGAAGATGAAACCGAGTATCCTAACCATACTTAATGTTGGATTGTTAGTTACAACACTTATCTGGGTGTTTAATGACAAGACAGATGAAGAACAAGTTGCTGAGACAGAAATTGCGCAGATCCAGGAAACACCCGAACCAGCGCCCGAGACCGAAACGGGAACTGGAGAAGAACATGGAGACACAATTGAAGTTAAGCGCGATAGAGCAGAGCATGAGTGTTTGGCTCTTAATATCTATCACGAGTCTCGCAGTGATAATTTCAGCGGGCGCATTGCTGTCGCTGATGTCGTTATTAATCGGGTAGAGTCTTCCCTTTTTCCAGACACCATTTGCGGTGTTGTCAAACACGCACAGACACGAATTAACTGGAAAGGCAATGAGGTGCCTATCCGTCATTCTTGTCAATTCTCTTGGTATTGTGACGGGCTGTCCGATGAACCGCTAGAAGAAGATTCGTGGGAAGATGCGCAAGTACTAGCCGATATGATGATGCGTGGTGGTTTTCGCGGTATTAGCGAAGGGGCTACACACTATCATGCTACATACGTATCTCCCGAGTGGGTTAGTGATCGCGGAATGGTACCGATCGGACGAATCGGTCTACATAAATTTTACAGGTGGCATTAGTGACAAGAGATTTTATAGAGATATTTCCAAACGCATTGAGCATTAAACAATGCAATGAGATTATAGAATTAAGCAAACAGAAACTACCTGACGCTACTGATCAACCCTCTAATCCTTTTTACAACTCTATCAGAAAGGTAAACGGATCGGGCAGAAAAGACATTAGTATTTTTCCTTCTTCTTTCTCTTCAATGAAGCCTGCAATGCGTAGTCTTAAGACTATGATTAGTGAGAACAAGAGCAAGTATCACGGCTATAAAAATCTTGTTACTTACACGAGAGATGAAGAATACAAAATTCAAGTTGCCTATCCTGGCGGTGGATTTTGCACATGGCACACAGAACAAGCCAATGCCAAGGGTCAAACGGATCGGTTTATGGTTTGGATGGTGTATCTAAACACTGTAGAGGATGGAGGTAAAACAGAATTTAAATTCTTTGATAGCGTTAAACCTA
This sequence comes from Puniceicoccaceae bacterium, assembly GCA_011522825.1. Taxonomy (GTDB): domain Bacteria; phylum Verrucomicrobiota; class Verrucomicrobiia; order Opitutales; family Coraliomargaritaceae. Next base: position 484 of record WTIG01000102.1, on the reverse strand, counting down.
CCGCTGGCACCCTTGTCTATTGGCCGGCTAGTTACCCTCACGTACATCGGTGCGCACCAGATCTCAACGAAGAGAAATGGATTGCCACTGGTTGGTTCAAGTACAATCTGTAAACATTATAAATAAACATATTAATCTTAACCAATAAGATCAGATATGGCAATCTCATTTATACAGTTTATGGAGTCCACTATGACCCTTGATGATATAGAGGCGGGTCTCAAGAAGATGGGCTACACGTCTCTGAAAAGAGACACTGGTAGAACTATCTCTATTCTTACCGACGAAAACAGAGTCAAAGTCCTTGAGAATGTCGCCGCTAATATGAAAGATCTCGGCGCCAAGTATGATCCCGATAAAGGATCATCTTCTGTTGGCGCTGTTGTCGTAGATCAATACACGATCAAAGCACGACCAGCATCTAAGCAAGGCAAAAAATCAGCGGGTCTTGATAACGAAGACACCATGATTGACAGCATCAAGA
>WTIG01000146.1 GCA_011522825.1 Puniceicoccaceae bacterium | reverse complement strand
TTTATAAAAACCGCATCATTGAAAAACTCCCTGAGGTTGCACGAATTCTAGAATTACAAATAAAAGATATTTCAAACGACACATTATTACACGAATACTCTTCAGAAAAGACTGTTAGTGAGACTTCATTGCAATTATTAGAATCACTAAAAGAATTTAAAGTAGCTCGTTACATAGACACAGTTTCTTTGGCAAAAAATAACAGCAACTCATTGATCGAATGGAAATATAAACTGAGTTTTAAAATAGCACTTCCTGGCGACATTGAAGACAAATTAGAAGAACGCATATATTACTTTAATGAAAGGTCATCTGGAAGTTCGCAACTTGGCAAAACAGCTAGTCAAGATCTGGTATTTGAGCTTTCGCCAGATTTAATTCAAGCGCTACACCCTTTCATTTATTCTTTTGAATTAATACCAGAAAGCATGAACCTTGAGGTAGCAGACCCCTCTTCTGTTGAAAAACTCCCTGACATACAATTACCAAAACAGTAATTAATCTAAGTAGGACTATTTCTTGTCTTTTTTAAAGCAACATGATCAGTAACTTCCTAAAAATCTTTAGTCAGACATTACTTTTTATTTTGCTCTTTTGCCAAGGCGCATTGATTTACCTGAGTTTAAGTTATCAGGGAATCCCAATATCAAATTCTTTGATACAAAAATATGTGCCTGTAGATTTAAACTTTAGCTCTAAAGAAACTTTATTTTTCTTACCCTTTCACATAAAGCTAACCGAACCCGAATTTACCCAAAAAGCAGATACGCTATTCCAATTTGATTCACCAGAAATCTTTGTCTCTTGGCAGCCAAGCCTAAAGGGATTTAATTTAAATAATTGGAATATTCATAGCTACTCAGGCCAGATAAACTCAAAACTTTATCCCAGTCCCTTTGAACTGAATCACCTTAATCTTAGCTTTAATGGATCTCAAATTCAAAATGCTAAAGCGCACCTTCGATCTGATGACAAAGTAATTTATTTAAATTATTCTGCTAAAAAATACTTAGTGCAATATCACGAGGTCTTAGAACACAGTGAATCCATGCAATTACAAGGCCTATTAAGCCCTTCAATTGAACAGAACAGTTCCCTCTTCTCATTAATCAATGCATTTCATGCTTCAAAGAATTCCTACATAGAATGCAATTTTGAAAGAATGGATCTGGCATCCTATTCTCTTCTAACCAAGCTATCTTCCGAATCCATTGATCTTTATGGCAATAAGCTAAAGTCCTTAGAAATACAGAGCCAACACAACTCTAATTCAGAGCAAAGCATAGTTTTTTTTGAAGCCGCTGATTTCTCTAATTCATCCATACCGATTCAATGCGATACAATAAGAGGTGAATTAAAGTTAAATGACCAAATGCAGATTACATCTATTAAGCTAGGTGCAAACTCCAGCCGTTTAAAAGACACTGCAATGGATGCAATTTCAGCTGAGATACAACCTAGGGGTACTGATGATTTTATAATTAATGGAATGCTATTTCATGAAGACCACAGCCTTAATGTTCTTACAAATTACCAAATAGATGCTGAAACAAATGCATTTTCAATTAAGGCATACATAAATCCAAACAAACTTCAAAAGGGTTATATTCCCGAGCTAGAAACTCTTAAAATAAAATCTTTTTATCCTTCATTTGTAGATGTTGAAATTATTTTGGGCAAAAAATTTAATCTTCTTTCAGCACAAGGACTTCTCCAAATTGAACCAACTACGATCAATTCAACATCCATTGAATATTTAAGAAGCGACTTTCAATTACTGAACCAGAGACTGACAACAAATAATTCTTTAAAAATCAATCATCGCACATCATTTATAAATACTAATTTTAATATAGAATCAGGCGACTACTCTTGTTCACTCCAAGGCTCTAACTTTTCTTCTGACTTTAATTCCATTTTGCCAAAATGGTGGCAAAATACTTTTAAAGATTTTTCCTATAATGATTACACCAAGTGCCTTCACGATTTTAGTATTTACGGGTCAATAGAATCACCTGACCAAAATTTCCTTATAGGCTCAGTACAAACTGAAAACCTTGATTATAAGGGGGTACTGGTAAAATACGCTGACTTATTGGTAATAAACAAAAATTACTGTACAGAAATCACACTTAAAGATCTGAAAACTCAACAAGGTCAAGCAGAGGGTACAATAAAAATCACTAAAAAGCCAGATGGTTTCAATAAGCCTGAATCAGTGAGAACTAAATTCAAATCTGAGCTAACTCTTAAGACTGCTGAAAAGCTTTTTGGAAGTAACACTCAGAAAATTCTTTCTAATTTTGAATCACCAAACACACACACGATAGATTTTGAAAGCGTTTTTTTTGATCCACATTACACTCAGCATAAAGGTAAATCCTATTACAATTTATTCATTAAGCGAACTAACCCTATTCTATTTTTCAATAGACCGTTTGATCAATTAACAGCAAAAATATACGGGAGAAATAATCAGCATTTCATACGTTCTGCCCTTGCAGAATTTGCCGGAGGTCAACTCAACTTTGAAGCCGACATATTGGACTCATCAAGCACTGATCCGCAGTTAAGGATTCATCTAAACCTTAGTGATTGCGATTACAAACAAAGTATCAAGGATACTTTTCAAAATGAATTTACCAATACACCTATTGAAGAATCTGTACCTCTAGACTTAGATCTTACTTTAAAGAGCCAAGGTTCACTGTTAGACTTTACTCAACATAATGGATACGGAAATTTAACCATCAATGGTCCAGGATTAGGGAAAATTCATTTGTTAGGACCTTTTTCAAAAGCACTTGATGATCTCAATATTTCGATTGGTGTGTTCTCTCTTAACCACCTTGAAAGCAATTTTTTAATTCAAAAAGAATGGATTAATGTTGGAAATTTAGAGATTGATGGCGAACAATCACATGTGTTTGGACAAGGGCGGATATCGATCCCTGATCAAAGTATCAACTTTAAGATGGAAGTTGATCTTCTAAAAAATAGAAATTTATCATTTTCAAAACTTGGTAGTCTCGGAAAGATTTTAAATCCCGTAGCTAAGATCTTCAACTTCACGGTTACAGGAACACTCCAAGATCAAAAATGGCGATCTGTACTAGACCCTAGAAATCTATTTGAATGATTGAATCAATGACTCTGCCGCAGATATGCCAGACAAGGCAGCCGACTCTACTCTCGAAGAAATAAATGCATCGCCTGCAATCGTCAGTTGCATATTCGCCTCACGATAAAATGCTGTTTTTAAAGGATTTTTTGCAAATGCATAGAGCCAACGATGTATATGCCAATCAACAATCTTAGAACCTAAGAGTGGCTGAATTGATTCAATCATTGCATTTGCAACTACACTGTTTTGCTCGTTCCAAGTTGCATCAGCATATTTAGGACTTGCATGCACAGTTATACAATATTCATCGGAAAACCCATCTTTCTTAGAATTATCAGCAATCCAAGATACCAACTCATTTTCCAATTTCAAACAACCAGGCATTGGTATCTGAGAAGGTTTCTCTAAAACAAGCATAAGTGATAAACCTTTTTCATAGTTAACAGATGCAAGCCTTTTGCTATCGGCTATTTGATTTAAAAGGTTCGACCCTTCTAATAAATTCACAACCTGAGGAAGAGGTGGGGTTAGCACCAATTCCTGACAAGAAAACACTTCACCTGATTCCATCATCAACTGCCAAGTTGCATTCTCATAATCCAATTTTTCCACATTCATACTTTGATGAATTTCCAATCCTGATGATAAATGCTTCGGGATGACATTCATCCCATTAACACCTATATATCGTGCTTCTTTTTTTCCTAGGGCTTGCCCAGGAAATAGATCAAACCATTCACTCACCACTCCCTTTTCATTCAAAGCTTCGATATAAGGAGCAAATCGCTGATCTCTAACCGTAAAGTACTGAGCCCCGTGATCCCATTGCCATGGCCTTTTATTTCTCGTAGACATCCGACCGCCTGCTCGCCTACCTTTATCCACTAGGAAAACCGAATGCCCAGCATCCTTCAAAAGCTGCCCACACATTAAGCCTGCTATCCCACTGCCGACTATACCTATTCTTTTATCCGGCATTATTTAAAGCTCTTTTCAATGCACTTTCAATTGTCGGGCAATTCCATTCAAAGCCTGCATTTTGTAATACTTGAGGAATCACTCCTATGTCGGCTAACACTGTTTCTCTGCCCATCGTACCAAAAAGAATATCGACTAGAAACTCAGGCATAGGCAAAACTGTTGGACGTTTTATAGTCTGGCCCAATGCTTTTACCAAATCTTTATTTTGCGTCGGATTGGGCGCAACCGCATTCAATGCCCCACTGTAGTTACTACGAATACTCCATAAAATAACTCTCACCAAATCGTCTAACTCAATCCAGCTCATCCATTGTTCTCCTGAGCCGACAAGGCCGCCCAAGCCAAGTTTAAATGCGGGCAACATTCTCGCTAACGCCCCACCGCCTTGATTTAAAACCACACCGGTTCTTAAACACACAACTGAATTCCCTGTGTCGATTAGACTCTTTGCTTCAGCTTCCCACTTATGGCATACTTCACTCAAAAATCCATCAGGACAATCAATTACAACAGCTTCACCTTCGCTATTCAGACCTATTTTTGAACCATAAAAATTAAT
>WTIG01000193.1 GCA_011522825.1 Puniceicoccaceae bacterium | reverse complement strand
GACAGCACCTGCTAAGAAGAAAGCACCTGCGAAAAAAGTAGCTAAGAAAGTGGTGAAGAAAAAATCGCCTGCTAAATAGAAGGCGCCAGCTAAGAAGGTAGCTAAAAAAGCGGTGAAGAAGAAAGCACCTGCGAAAAAGGCACCTGCGAAAAAGGCAGCTAAAAAAGCGGTAAAGAAAACAGCTAAGAAAAAGAAGTAATTTCTAAAAAAGTTTTTTTCTAAAATTCTTAGGTAAAGCTTGCCTTAATCGAGGCAGAAATTTCAATCAGCGTTCATAGGTAGATTTATTTCTACTTATGAGCGCTTATTTTTTATTATAACAAAGTTAATTTATTAAAATGCATAATTTATCAGTTTGGGCAAAAGGTGTATCTCCATCGCCAACTTTAGCAGTTGATGCTAAAGCAAAGGCATTAAAAGCAGCAGGAGAATCAGTCTGTGGATTCGGAGCAGGTGAACCCGATTTCGATACACCAGAGTTTATAAAGAAGGCTGCTGAAAAAGCACTTCAGGATGGGATGACTAAATATGCTCCAGCGGCCGGTGTTCCTGCTTTAAGAGCGGCTATAGCAGAAAAGTATGCTCGTGATAATGGTTTAGTAGATACAGAGGCCAATCAAGTAATTGTCAGCCCAGGAGGAAAATTTTCCTGCTACTTGGCCATTCTTTCTGTAATCAGCCCTGGAGATGAAGTGATCGTTCCTGCACCATATTGGGTGAGTTATCCTGAGATGGTAAAATTAGCTGGCGGCACAGCTAAGTACATCACAACAGAAATGGAGGATGGATTTAAGATAAGTGCAGAACAATTCAAAGCAGCAATTACCGATAAGACACGTATGGTAATTTTGAACAGTCCATCTAATCCGACTGGGGCAATCTATACGAAGGCAGAATTAGAAGCGATAGTCGCAATCGCCATTGAGCATAATATCTATATTTTATCGGATGAGATTTATGAATATTTATTGTATGATGGTGTTGAGCATTTTAGCCCGGCGTCCTTTTCAAAAGAAGCTGAAAATTTGACAATTACCGTATCGGGCTTCAGTAAAACATTTTCAATGACAGGTTGGCGTTTAGGCACTTTGGTAGCGCCTGCTGAAATTGCTAAAGCGGTGGGAAGCTTACAAAGCCAAACCTCCTCGAATGCAACAACCTTTGCTCAATATGGTGCATTGGCTGCCTTGGAGCATTGGGACCAATCAATTTCTGCGGTACAGGATATGCTGAAGCATTTTGATCGTCGTCGTATCATGCTTTTAGACGGTTTGAATGCCATCTCAGGGATTGAGTGTAATCGCTCTGAGGGCGCTTTTTATCTGTTCCCTCGTATTAAAAATTTGGGAATGAGTAGCATGGAATTTGCGGACAAGTTATTGGAAGACAAAAAAGTAGCCGTTGTTCCAGGAGAAGCCTTTGGTGCGCCTGGATATATGCGTTTGAGTTATGCAACTTCTGATGAAGTGATCACTGAAGGACTCAAGCGTCTGAATGAGTTCTGCTCAAATATTAAGGGATAAAAAAGTTTTATGAATACAGGTGAAAAAATCATATACACAATAACGGATGAGGCGCCTGCTTTGGCAACCTTTTCTTTATTACCAATTATACAAGCCTTTACTAAGAAGGCGGGTATTCAAGTGGAGACACGTGATATCTCATTAGCGGCTAGAGTTTTATCTCAATTTCCTGATGCTTTGTCCCCTGAGCAGAAACAAAGTGATGATCTTTCAGAATTGGGCGAACTGGCCAAATTACCAGAAGCGAATATTATCAAGCTGCCCAATATATCTGCATCTATTCCCCAGCTGAAAGCGTGTATTAATGAGTTGCAGGCTAAGGGCTATGCGATTCCTGACTATCCTGAAAGCCCAGATAGTGATGAAGCTATTGAAATTAAAAAACGCTACGATAGCGTTAAAGGGAGTGCAGTGAATCCGGTTCTTAGAGAAGGTAATTCAGACAGGCGTTGCTCACCAGCAGTTAAGGCCTATGCAAAAGCAAATCCACATTCAATGGGTGCTTGGGACTCAGAAATACGTTCCAAGGTTTCAAGTATGAGTGCAGGAGACTTTTTTGAAAACGAGCAATCAGTGACTTTTGAGGAAAATGAGACAGTTTCTATACAACTGCATGCAAAGGATGGTGAAGTCATCATTCTTAAAGAGTCCTTAGATTTGCAAAAAGGTGAGGTTCTAGATGCTACTTTCATGAGTGTGGCAAAGCTCAGAGCCTTTCTTAAGGAAGCGATTAATGCATCCAAAAAAGAAGGACTTTTGTTTTCATTGCATATGAAGGCGACGATGATGAAGGTTTCTGATCCTATTATTTTTGGTCACGCTGTATCTGTTTATTTTGAATCGGTTTTTAATCAGCACAAAGAGCTTTTTGAATCTTTAGGCGTGAATGAAAGAAATGGTTTAGGCGATGTATTGGCCTGTATTGAAAATGCTAGTGTCGAGGAAAAGAATGCGGTCACTCAAGCGATTGCGTCTGCATTAGAGCTTGGTCCAGACATTGCTATGGTGAATTCGGATAAAGGAATTACTAATTTGCACGTTCCTAGTGATGTCATCATCGATGCTTCAATGCCTGCGGCGATTCGTACTTCAGGTAAAATGTGGAATCCTGCGGGCGAATTACAGGATACCAATTTTGTCATACCTGATCGTTGTTATGCTGGCGTTTATGCTGAGACTATTCGTTTCTGTAAGGAACACGGTGCCTTTGACCCTAAAACTATGGGTACCGTCTCTAATGTAGGCTTGATGGCTAAGAAAGCTGAAGAGTATGGTTCACACGATAAAACTTTTGAAATAGCCAAAGAGGGCGTGGTTAAAATAGTGAATAGTACAGGTGAAACTGTATTAGAGCATAACGTCTCCAAGGGGGATATCTGGAGAGCTTGCCAAGTGAAAGATGCAGTCGTTAAAAACTGGGTTGAGCTTGCTGTCGAACGTTCAAGAGATACAGGAGATCCAGCAGTCTTTTGGTTGAATTCAGAGAGGGCACATGATGCCGAACTGATTAAAAAGGTAGAAGCGCATTTATCAGGCTTAAATACAGATGGCTTAGAGGTGAAGATTTTAGCACCGGTCGAAGCAGCTAGCTACACCTTAGAAAGAATGGGAGCAGGTAAAGATACCATTTCTGTTACGGGCAATGTTTTACGTGATTACTTAACTGATCTTTTCCCAATTTTAGAATTAGGTACCAGTGCAAAGATGCTATCGATTGTTCCATTGATGAACGGAGGAGGCTTATTTGAAACGGGTGCAGGCGGTTCTGCTCCAAAGCATGTTCAGCAATTCACTCAAGAAAATCATTTACGTTGGGATTCTTTAGGCGAATTTTTAGCTTTAGGTGTCTCATTAGAGCATTTGGCAAAGACATTTAATAATGATAAAGCAGCTGTCTTAGCTTCAGCTCTCGATCAAGCGATAGAAAAATTCCTAATGGAAAATCGATCACCTTCACGCAAGACAGGCGAATTAGACAACCGAGGCAGTCATTTCTATTTGGCTTTATATTGGGCTGAGGCAATGAAAGCACAAACTGCTTCACCAGAACTAGCCGAATCCTTTATGGGCTTATTTGAAGGGCTTAATGAAGCCAGTGACTCAATCATTAATGATTTAAATGCGGTACAATCAAATGCTGTCGACCTAGATGGGTATTTTCAGCCGAATGAATCAATGGCCTCTAAAGCTATGCGACCTTGCAGTCGCTTCAATGCTTTGATCGATACTTTTTAAGCTTAGCTCGATTGAGCAATACTGGCTATATCGGTACCACTTGGCTTTTGGTAGACTCGCAAGTTGAATTTGTGCAGTACAGAATAGAGGTGGTCAAAGATATCACTTTGGATAGACTCATAAGCTATCCAATTTGTGGTCGCTGAGTAAGTCCATATTTCAAGGGGGATGCCACCTTCGGTGGGCTCTAATTGTCGAACTATTAAAGTTAAATCACTATTAACATTTGGATTATTTTTTAAATATTCAAAGCAATAGGCTCTAAAAGTTCCTATGTTAGTAAGGCGTCTTTGAATATTTGTTTTATTGAGTGAATTGGCTGAATCTGAAGTGTTGTATTCAGCAAGCTCCTTGTCTTTTTCTTTTAAATATTCTGCTAAGAGTGGAATTTGATTTAATCCGTCTAATAATTCGTTGTCGATAAAGTCGATCGAATTGGCATCAATCAAAATAGAGCGTTTGATTCTTCTTCCTGCAGATTGACCCATTTGTCTCCAATTTTTAAAAGAATCGGTAATTAAAGTCTGCATAGGAATTGAAGAAATGGTTTGGTCCCAATTTTCAACCTTTAAGGTGGTTAATGTAAGGTCTTTTACCACCCCATTTGAATTATGACTTGGGATTTCTATCCAGTCACCAATTTGAATTAAATTATTTGCTGACACCTGTACGCCTGCAACTAAGCCTAGGAGCGGATCTTTAAATACAATTAGTAGGACAGCGGTTAAAGCTCCAAGCCCTGAAATGAAAAATAATGGAGATTTATCGAGAATGATGGATAAAATAAATATGACTCCAAAGAAATACAGGATCAGTTTAAGCGCCTGAATTAAGCTTTTAGCTGGAAATTTTTCGGCGTACTTGGACTGAGTGAAAAGTGAATTTGCGAAATTCAGTAAGGCATCAAATATAGCGATTATTGATAGTATAATAA
>WTIG01000177.1 GCA_011522825.1 Puniceicoccaceae bacterium | reverse complement strand
TGACAAGCCGGGTCAGACTTGGAAGTAGCGGCCACTGTTCAGTACCTCTTCGATTTTGTGGGTGCCGTACTCAGGCAAGGGCGGAAGGTCATCAGCAAGCTGGCCTTGGAAGCACTCAGCAATTTGATGGAGGTGGTCAGGCTTGTACTGGTGCAGCCACGCTTGCTTGAGTGGCCCGAAGTGATCGAGCATGTCCTCAAGGCATGCAGCATGGACGCCAATGCTGTCGTGGATCAGGCTGACGTTTGTGATCGGCTGCACGAGGTCACGCGCGTAGCTCACAACACGGCTCAAGTAGGCAGCTTCAAAGCTGTGCACGAACAGCGGCGGTACTTGCTGGCGCATCGCCCGCGCGTCCATCGTGTCTGTATCATCCAGCACCACCGGCACGTACACAGTCTGCCCGATGTGTGTCTGTATCTTGCGCGTGCGCTTCTGCCACTCAGCGCTGGCTACCGGGAAGCCACTTGGGCTAACCCAGCGCAACACTACCTGCTCACGTGCAGCCTGTGCGGCCACCTCACCCAGCCACTTTTGCAGAGCGAACGGCTTGCTCATCAGTAGCTGTGCGGACTGCCAGAGACACTGGGTCAGACACAGACTGTAACGATAAAGGTCTGGGTACGGCGGCTGCATGTCGCCACGCTCGACCGCCCCAAAGACATGCTGGATCGTAGCGTTCTCGACGCTTCTGTGTCTTGCGCCGTAGCCCAACGGCATGACCACCCGCTTTGCGTCGGCGCGCGTGATGCCCTTGCGGGCGACAGCATCAGCAACCTCAGTGCCGACCGTGCGTGCGAACGTGACAGCCAGCTCAGCGACCTTTGTGTACAGGTCAGGCGCTGTATCGTCGTCAGTCAGGTCAACGTGTGGAGCGAGTGTGTCGTCACGTAGCAACGCAGCGTAGTGTGCTGGCCCTGAGCAGGTCTGGTCACGGTAGTGCACCATGTGATCGACGTAGCCTAGCCCGTGCGCGTGGAACGCGCTGAGCATTTGCGCTGCACGCAGCCTCATGAAGGGTGCCTCGCCGTGCATCCAGTCGTCATGTCTCAGCGGGTCAGCGACACACCGGTCAGCCTGCTCGACCGTCAGCCCATCGGGCCACAAGTCTGCAACCGTAGCCATCGCGTGCTCGACTGCCGTGTCGTTGGCAATCGGCATGCCTTCGGCAAAGTCCAGCATGCTTCGGTTTGTCTTGCTCGCCTGCGGGCTGAGCGTGGGCTTGTAGTGCATGCGACCACTCTTGATCGTCTGCATTGGTAGCCACAGGCGACGGTCACGGTACTTCAAGGCATTCGCCAAGGCTGCACGCAGGCTTATGCGAGAGTGGCGGCTTGCGTTCTGACTAGCGTGCCACTCGCGCAGCTCGTGCTTCATGCGCTTTGCTAGCTCGGGATTGCGCCAGCTCGCCTCGTCCAGCGTCGGCTTGTCAATCGGCTTGCGGTAGTACGGAACGTCAAGGTCCCGCTGCACAGTTTCGTCAATGACACCAGCGATCAGTGGGTTGCACTTGTAGGGTGTCAGTTGGGCAGCGTTGACAGCATCCACAGACATTGTGAGGTTTACATTATGCGACATCGGACACACCCTCTAACTCAGCGTGATCCGTCCGCGACCAGTCCTTGCAGAAGCCATAAGCCGGGATGTCGTCGCTGTCGTAGCTACCGCCCCATAGGTGCCAATCGCAGTCCCATGCTTTCGGTGGCACCACCATCGGCATAGGGAACCACGCCGCATCCACGAGCTGCTGCTGTAGTGCCTCAACACGATCACGGAACTGTGAGCTAGCGACGACAAGCGGCTGCCTGTTGCCACGTGTGCTGCGCTGGTGCGCCTGCTCAACGAGACCAACTTCGATTGCTGTTGCGAGCCACGCTGCGCCCATCTGCGTGCGCCTGTTTTCGTGTCGCTCGCTGGGTGCTGTGCCGCCACTCAGAAAGGTGTGCAGCTCACGTGTCTTTTGTCTTTTAGCTGTGCGGTGCAGCTTGTGGCGTCGCCACTCTAGTTGCTGCAACCTCGACCACTTTTCAAACTCACGTTGGAACCGGCGGTGCTCTTCAAACTCCCGCACAGCACGCCCAACTTGGTCGCAAAAGTACGACTGGCTGAGAGCACTGTGCGAGAGCAGAAGCGACCCGGTAGCAGCGAGTAGAACCGAAGTGAGGACAGGCAGGCTGCACTGCTCAGCTATCTGAGAGAGCTGCGAATACCCTGCGGCGCGCCTGCCCGTCCTCGTGTTTGGCTGCATGTAACGCGCAAGGGAGGAGCACGCCCGCTCATGCAGCCCTAGCAGCACGCGGCGACATGCGGGAAGGGAGGAAGACCCGCCGCTCATGCGTGCTTGCTGTTCTTTTTTTGTTTCGATGTGCTGGCCTCGCCGCACCATCTCGATGTCTAGGTCTTGTTGCGCAAACTCAGTGCGCTCGGAGTTTGGAGAAACTAAATTGAGAAGATCGTTCATTGTCACTGTCACCACTGGCACCAGATAGTTAGGTGGTGCCTACAATTTATTATTTATTTAGTGGCGAACGCATAAAGCTTGCGTAAACCACCGGGTTGCATTTGGGCTACGCGATCAACCTTTCGCTGTCAATCGCATAATCTTTTGTGGCCGTCCGTAGATCACGGGCTGCCTCAAGGTGTGAGTAGCGCTGCACCATGACCAAACTTGACCAGCCGCCCCACTCCTTAACCTTCATCAACGGCATGCCCGAACGGACAAGGCGTGTGATGCAGGTGTGCCGCAAACAGTGCGGGGTGAAGTCATCATCGTCAATGCCCATCGCATCAGCCACCTCGTGCCACGGCTCTAAGAACGTCCGGTGCTTCTTGAACAAGGCGAACGGTCCTGCATGGTGCGGTCGCTGCTCACGTGCTTCGATCAGTGCCTCACGAGCTGGGCGATATAGTGGCAGTGTGCGAGGCTTGCCGCTCTTTGTGATCTTGAACGTCACTGCCTCGTCCTGCCAGTCAGCCCACTTGAGGTGCGTGACCTCGCTGTACCGACCGCCTGTGTACAGTAGGAACTGAGCAAACTGCTCGAACTCTCTGCCGTACCTGCGCAGCCCATGCAGCAACTCGACCTCTTCCTTTGGTGTCACCTCGTACTCACGGCGGCGACTGTGCCGAGTGTGCTGGTACTTAGGGCGGCCTTGAGGCAGCAAGCCCATGTCGTCTGCATGTCGTAGCACTTTGTTCAACTTGCTCAGCACGTGCAGTATACGGCCATCACTAAGACCGAGACGGACTAGCTCGTTTGCATACAGGGCTATGTCGCTGCGCTCGATGTCATCAATGTACATGTCGGCCAAGAAGCTATCGCGCAGCCTGCGCAGTGCGCTACGCACACCGGCCTGATCTCTGTTGTGCCGAAAGACTACCTGCGCCATCGGGATGTAGTCGTTCAGTGTGTATCTTTTTTTGTGTCGTTTCATCCATCGCTCCATTGGAACAAACCGCGAACAAACAAACTGCCACTTGGCGTTAGGCTGATCAAGCTTTGCCTTCGATCTTGTGGGTCTTGGGCGAACTTGAGCATCCCTTTGCCGTCATTGTGCTGTGACCAGTAGGTGAGTGCGCGGCTGACCGAAGCAGGCGTGACAGGCAAGGCCTCTCTCACTGTGCTCTGGTGCAGCCACTGCTCACCCGTGGCCGACAGCTCGTCCGCAACCACTGCCAGCGCCATGATGCTGGGCAGCGACATAAGGGGATCGACTGTCGCAAAGTGGCTCATTTGTAATCGTAACGTATGCTCCTGTTTCATTAGGGTTTCTCACTTCCATTTAGTTTCTCCACCGTACACAATTCGCTAAATGATCGGATTGTCAAGCTTGAGACCAAGCGCAACGGACATTTTCACCGCATCAGTGATTAGGCTAGACAGTCCTGCTGCAATCTCGTGCTCGTCTGGTCTAAGCAACGGCTCGCCCGTGTCTGGGCAGACCGCCGCCGAGTGAATGCGGTCAAGGTTGAAATCGAGCATGGTTAAATACATTCCCACAACGTCATCGGCAGTCACGTCACCGCCTACCGTGTCGTTTGCGGCAATCATCTGCTCTCGGATTAGCTCAATGCCCATGTGTGCAGCCACCATATCGGATAAAGGAAGACGAACAGGGCAATCAGTATGCCCAAGATTGCTTGCCGTAGCATTATCGTTCCCCTTCCGTAACTATCTCGGCACGGCTCAGCAACTCCGAGACACGGCCCGGGTTGAGCTGCACAAGGGCGGCAATCTCGCTGACGTGCATGCTCGGATTGTTGCGGGCTAGGTCATAGACGGCTTTGCGTTTCTGCTCGGTCATCTTGTTCTTCCACGGCCCACGTCTGCGCGGCTCGACCCGCCGCATCTTGCTTAGTGCAAACGCCATTGCGCCTTTGGCTACCGGGCAGGACGTTGCGTCGATTGCTTGCAGTAGTATGGCGCGTGCTGCTGGAATGTCGCTCATTGTGCCTTTACCTCTCTCATGTCGGCAATGATCTGTGCGCCACGGCTCGTGCGGTGCCAGACAATATCGTAAGTGCGGCCCTCGTGGCCTGCTGACAGCGCTGCTGTAAAGCCTGCGTTGGGCTGCGTGCGCCCGATAAATGACTTGCCGTCGCTGTCTTCCAGCCAGACAGTCCACTTGCTGTTGCCAAGGCGCGTATGGCCTTCAAGTGTCAGGCCGCGCAGCGTGCCGCGCAGGTTGTGGCGGATTAATGGGTAGTGTGATGGCATTATTCAGTTTCCCAGTCCCATTCAG
>WTIG01000078.1 GCA_011522825.1 Puniceicoccaceae bacterium | reverse complement strand
CTAAAGTAAAAGACTCACTATTGTTTCCATACAAATTATCAATTAAAACTGTGGTACTACCGTTTGCAGTAACAGTCATTCTGAAAGGATGAAAACTAGAGATGTTCAATCCTTCAAAAGTATAGCTTTCACCTGCAACAAGACTGTCTGACCCAGAACCGACAAAATTAAAAGGCGTTGTTTTAGCCTCGTCTAAATAAAAATTATAGTAAGGACTGCTAAATCCTGTGGTTTCCACATAAATTGTGGTCGCAGATACTACAACCTGCATTATGAGATATAGAGGTATAAGTCTTAACATGAGTATATAACTGTAAAGGTTAGAAAAACTTACGGATGCGAGGAGCTTAAAACCTTAATGGCTAGCTCTGCGAACTTCTAACTCAGCCTGAATCGTATCAGTTTGCTTTTGGGTCAATGGGAACCAGAACAAGATGATACCATTGATTAATGCAAGCCCACCAGGAATGATGGAATACATCATAAGAATACCATTCAAAGCTTCAGGGGTTTGCGCTTGATTCGCTACATATCCAAAAAAGGCTAATAAACTAGCTGCGGCAGAGGCCCCAATTGTATAACCAAATTTCTGAGCAAACATTGTGGCCGAGAAGATTAATCCAGTGGAACGTCGATTGAATTTCCATTCATTGTAATCGGCAACATCCGTGTACAAGGCCCAAACGATTGCAGGTGTAGGTCCTGCCACTAAACTTGCAAAAATATTTACAGCAAAGATTAATTTGACTGATTCTGGCGGGATAACGTAGAAAGAAATAACAGCGACTGCATTGATCAGTGTGAGAATGATTAAACCATTGCGTTTTCCAAATAATTTACCCACATGCCCGCTGAAGGCACAACCGATTAAAAATGCAATTGATCCAGTTGTCATAAAGACGGTGATGATATCAAAATTCAATGGGAATAAACCGAGGTTAAGCGAAAATACAGGGCCTTCGCCTACTCCAATTACATATTTAAAGTAATACACAGTGACTGCATTTCGAATAGCCACATTGGCAAGTGTACAAATACCCGCAACTGCCATAATCAAGAACGGAAGATTGCCTAATAAAAACTTAATATCCTCTCCAACATGAACTTTTTTGTGTGGTTCTGGCTTAATTCTCTCTTTAGTATTCTTGAAACAGAACAGAAACATTAAGACCGACAAAACAGCAAAAATGGCCATAGTAATCGACCAGCCTCTTTGATCGTCTCCTGCCCCAATTAATTGAATCAAAGGTAGTGTTAAAAGCACCACCAAAAGCTGAGCACCAAAAGCACCCATAAATCTAAAGGTTGATAAAGAAACTCGGTCATCTGAATTCGGTGACATCACCCCCATTAAAGCTGAGTACGGCACGTTGATTGCAGTATAGACCATTTTGATGGAGATATAAGTTGTCCAAACAAAGATTAATTTGCCGAGTTCATTCAACTCTGGCCCGGCAAAAACGGCATAGAATAAAACACCATAAGGAATCGCGAACCATTTTAAATATGGGCGATACTTGCCCGCTGCTGTATTGGTTCTATCCGCAATTGCTCCCATCATTGGATCATTAATGGCATCCCAGATTCCACCGACAAAGAGCATTAGACCAACTGCGGCAGCATTTAATCCAAAGACATCGGTCAAATAGACCATTAGGAAGACATTGATCACATGAAACGACAGATTAGAGGCAAAATCTCCACTGGCGTAAGCAATCTTTTCTTTAACTTTAAGAAGAGGGGTATTTTGAGTGTTCATATATTATTGGGGAAATGTGAATATATTATTTTAGGAATCTGGATGCTGGTTGAGCAACAGAAATAACAGAAACATTTGAAGTTCGATTCAGTAAAGATTGAGCGATAGATTTTGGAAGGACATCACCTGAGATTGTCTCAGAACTACCATCTAAATACTCAACTACAATCTCTACAGTCTCTGAATCAGTACGCTTGTAAATAACTGGAATTTGCGTGATCGTAAATAATAAGCCGTTTTCAGGAACAGAAATCGTGCGTTGTGATTTATCTGGATAAATACAAACGGCTTCTTCTGTTTGTTTAAGCAACTCTTCAGTTCTTAGTAATCGTGGTTTGAATTCAATCGTTTCATCATTGAATTGTACGCCTAGTTCTCCAAAGCGGCAAATAACGCCCTCTTTCACCATACCTGTTAACCCTGGCTGTTGAGCTCCGGCAAAAGACGGTGTATGCGAATAGGCATCGGCTGTAAATGCTCCATATTCTGACGCTTTTTTCCTAAATCCTAAGCCGTCTTGTACATCATAATATGAGGCAACTAAAGCTTTGAAATCTTCATCTTGTTCTTCTTCAAGGGCGATTTCTTGAACAGAAAGCATTAACTTAGAAACCATGTGCCAGTAAATACTTCCCAAGCCTTCATAAGCGAACATCGATCCACTTCGTCCAGTGAATGCTTTATGATTAAATGTGACTTCATAAAGCTCTAAAATCGCTTTTTCATCATTTGTAATTGATGATTGAATAGCAGGATCGCTTGCCAACTGATCAATCACCTCCTTTAACTCAAAGCGATTTCTAATTGATGAATTAAATCGGAAGCAACCGTCTGGTGATGCTTCTATGATTCGTTTATCCTCTTGCTCAATCATCTGTGCTAATGTTGCAATCGCTTTAGCTGATTGAGGCTCCACTTTATTGTAATCAAGGAATGCAGGTAATCGCTTGTCTGCATAAAGGATATAGCTTTTTCTATTCTTACAATAGAGGTCACTGTTTCTGAGTGATTCTAAAAGTGCTTTTGCTTCTTTAGCAGATAGTGCTTTAGAACTGAGTACAGCTACTTGTCCTTCAAGCATTGGTCCGAGATACTCTATAGACGCTAATTTCTCATTCGCATCTAGGTGAAGAATATTATATGCGTTATACAACCCATCTGATCTCAAGTTAGCACGAGTTGCCTCTTGAAGATGATTTTGAACATTCTTAATAAATGTTTTAAGCTCTCCTATATTGATACTTTCTTTGGCTCCAAATGCACCTTGATAAATATTTTTGCGATATTGCTCACCAGCCGTACCGAGTTTCTCAACTGCTTGATAACGAATATGGCTATCTTTATTCAATTCCTTAGGCTCTTCGGCAAAAACCCTAGAAAGATCACCCAACAAGGATTTCAAGGATGCGAAACATTTCAATTCTTGATCTTCATCCAATAAAGAATCGATGAAATCTAGGTAACGACTGATATAATAGGTTGTTACCATAGAAGTACCAAATCCTGCTAAGGCATTATTGGCATCATTCCATTCGGGTCTTTGAGTGTTCATCCAAATACCACCGTTGGGAATGTAGTTGCTGAGTTTAACTAAAACAGGAATGAGTAATTTTTCAAAAAGATTCGCACGAACGATCTGTGCATTTCCATCATGAACTAGTTTACCATCCCCACCAATTGCATCGGCTCGTTTTAAAATCGCCTCGTTTCGAGTCTCATTAAAATAAATCGAGTGATTCGGATCCACTTCTAAGAAAGAGAAATCCTTGATCTCATAAGGAACATCTGCATACACAAATAATTCATTATTCATCAATGCATTCAATGATTTCGGCTTAAGAGTCTCTGTAAATTCCAGTAACTTGAGCAGGTAAATAATTTGATGATCCCCCCAATATCCAATGGATGCCCATGGATCATTTGGATCAGGCTCTTCCCATTCAATACCATTATCGGTGATACGATATGGATTATAACCATCAGCAGTCGTTGCATTTAAAAACTTATAAATGAATGCATCATTATAGTAAGGGAAACTCCAAGCGAGTGCTTCCCAATTCTGGAAAATGTCTCTCCAATTCCCTTGGAATCCAACTATCGGATTACCACTTTCATCTTTTGTTTTGATATTAAATCGGTTCCATGGACGACTCGGGTCACCATGGCGACGACTGAAGACGAGCGGTAGGTATTCATTACAAATACGTTGCAAATCGGCACTTCCTTTTGCTGATGCCGCTACGAGTTCATTATAACTAAACGCTTCAGGAAGGTTTCCGATGATCGCTAAGTCAGCATCCGCTAAATGTGCGTTATGCTTTGCTATGTGCACATTTAAAAGGCTTTTTGAAATACTGTAATTATCAGAAAATACTCCACCACGCATGATGTTGAATAAGACATTCGCTCTATGATAGGTAGAAACAATTTCCTCAGAACATATTTGCAGTCCATCAGATGCTTGTATCAGTTCCTCTAGTGCATTTCGCCCTTCTGCAATATCATCAATAACTGATTGCCATAGAGTATCCTTGTTTTGAAGTCCGATTGTTAATGCGGCCACTTCACTTTGTGTCTTATCAATATCTGCTACAATGGCCCAAGATTTTGTTTCATTAGAACCAAGTTTAACGGATCCTGCATTGTAATAGCAGCCTCTGAGACCACGAGAAAAATCCGTGCTTTGGAAGCTAGGATCATTTAAATAGTGTTCAACATCTGACTGTTGAATTAAGATTGAAGCATCATCCCAACCATAAGACCAAAGTACGGTTGCTTTCAAACATTCTAAAGGAATTGCTTCATCCACTAAACTAGCAACCATACGGTGAACCAACAATTGATTTGAAGTTTCCAATTCACTTACTTTATAAGCATCCGTCAGGCAGCTGTAGGCTAAGTGAGTACGGTCATCAACACCTGATGCCAAGAAATCTGACAAGCCGTCAATGATTGTGATTTCAACTGCACTCTCACTTGAATTAACTAGCTTTGATCGACGAATAAAACCGTATTTTTCTGATG
>WTIG01000037.1 GCA_011522825.1 Puniceicoccaceae bacterium | reverse complement strand
ATGCAGATGTAATTATTCTAGTAGCGGGATTGGGAGGAGGCGTAGGCAGTGCTTTCTCTTTATTCGTTGCTGAATTAGCAGCAAAGACACAGGCAATTACTTTAGGGTTTTTTGTGCTTCCTTTTAGTTTTGAAGGAGCTCGTTTTTCAAAAGGCGAAAAATTTATCAGTCAATTGAGACCATCGCTCCATGGTCTATTTTCTATACCGAATGATTTGTTGTTGCAGGAAGGTGATTCAGATCAAACGGCTTTAAATGGATTTGAGATGGGTAACCGTTGGATCTTAAATAGCTTAAGCTCTCTTTCTAATGTTTTATTTAAAAAAGGTATTATCGATCAAGATTTGGGTTCCTTGAAGCAGTTATTTCAAGCTCGAGGTGGTAAATCATTATTTGCTGTGACCTCTGATACCGATATTTTTGACTTGGGTAACGAAGCAATAGAAACACATATTGAATCACTATTATTGAATCCACTTTTGCATAGAGAAGATTCGCCGAAAGATTTAGATAGTTTGATGATCGTGATCCAAGGAAATCAATCTTTAGAGTTATCCGTTATTCATAAGGTTGCTTCTCTCATTGCTGAAAAATTCAGTTTTAAAAAGGATGTTTTGATATCAGCTCATGTTAACGATTCTCTCATTAATTCACTAAATATTTGTATTTTTGGAAAATCAGAAATTGAGAAAAAAATTGAGAAAAAAAGTCTTAAGAGTGATTTATTCTCTGAGGATGAATCGAATTCTGAAAATACATTGGGTCAGAAAAAATCACCCAATCCCTTAAAGATACATCGATCAAAGCTAGGTAAGAAAAAAGAAAAAGAAGTCGATGATCAAAAAGAGTTTGCATTCGTTGACAAAGACGATGACCGAGGCTATTTTGTGGATTCAAGTGTGGTCTTGTACAGAGACATAAATCTGGATCAGCCCACTTACCTGAGAAAAGGAATTAAGGTAAAATTCAAATAGACAATATTGTAAATCGAGGTGATGAAACCCTATTTTTTGATCATTATATGTTCCATTATTTGCTGTGCTCAAGCAGCTCACGGTGGAAATGTTACAGCCCTAGTAGAAGGCACTTCAGAAGAGAACAGTATCTATGAAGTGAGCGTGATTGATTCAGAAATTAAAGCAATAGAGTCAGGAGAAAAATACAAATTTCGAGTTGGTTTAGGGGATCGGTCAGATCATTATATCGGTCGTGAGATTCAAGCGAATGCGGTATTCTATTCAAATCAGTGGCATTTAGAATCCATTTTCCCTATTACGGGTGTAGGATCAAAAGCTTATTACGATTTAAACGAAAAATTTCATCGTATGGTCAAGCCGATGAGCCGTAGAAATTTTGTACAAGAGGATGACTACATTATAGCCTTTTCTGGGATTAATCAGGAAGGTGACTTTTTCCAATTTAAGGATTTCTTAGGTAAAGCGGTCGTGATTAATTTTATTTTTACGCGTTGTCAGGCCATGGAGATGTGCCCAGCTTCAACTAGACGTATGTCAATACTTCAAGATAAAGCTCGGGAAATCGGCTTAGAGGATTTACACTTTCTTTCAATCACATTTGACTCGGAATATGACTCGCCCGGCATTCTCAAGCAGTATGGAAAATCTTATGATATTGAATTTGATACCTTTACCTTTATGACAGCAAAACCACTATGGGTAGAGGATTTGATGCGTTACTTTGGAATCATTACAATCGAAGAAGATGGTACTATAAATCATACTATGGCTACCTTGCTTATCGACCAAAAAGGACGCATTCATTACCGCAAAGAAGGTTCCGTTTGGAAGGTGGATGATTTTCTAGCAAGAGCTCAAGAGTTATTGGAAAAATAAGATGCAAGTTTCATTAAATAAACGAACGCAGAGTATTCTAATCATAACGGGTGTTTTTATATTACTCTATTTTCTAATGCGTTTTTTACCTGATTCTGAATGTGGGTTTTTACACTATGAAGAAGTGATTAATGAAAATGGAGAAGTTGAATACTGTGCCACAAACAGTGCGGGGTTTATTGATTTAATTCAGTTGGATTATCCAGTTGAATTGCCAATGGAATGGAATTCAGAAACAAAGGAAGGATCACTTTCAATTAAGTTAGATGGTGGACGTTTTTTACTGCCACATGAACTTGCTTTTACGCATACAAAACAAATACATTTGTTGTTTATTGATGAAAGTTTAGAAGATTACCATCACCTTCATCCAGTATCTGAAGATATGGGCAAGGTGTATCACTTTAGCTTCAGTCCTAAACATGGTGGTAAGTACACGGCTTATGCTGAGGTGGTGCCGAAGCGTACCAAGAGGCAATTAATTGCGACTAATGTTTTAGCAATCGATGGTAGTATTAAGAAGAAAGATTTCTTTCGTAAGACAAGTGACCTGCAAAAGTCACTCCAGTTTGAATTAGAATCGGTTCCAGAAAAATTAAAAGTTAATCAAGATTATCGTTTTAAGCTTAAGGTTCGTGATACAGGTGGTAATCTAGTAGACTTAGAAACCATTATGGGGGCTAAAGCACACATGGTAGCATTTGATGCTGAACAGCGAGGCTTTGCTCATATGCATCCGATCGAAGATATATTAGTTGAGGCATCTGAGACGGATGACTTAAGCTTTTTATTTAACGTGCCTCGTGAAGGTTGGTATCGTTTATTTGCTCAAGTTCAGAAAAATGGAGAGCCCATTTACGCACGCTTTGATCTTCAAGTCAGCAAGTGAGCAAAGACAATTTATCTAGGGGTAAATCCAATCAATTGAATTTTATATTTTTCAGCGGCTTTCAAAACCTCTGGCTTATCAATCAGGATAACCGAATTCTTTTCTAAGGCAGCTGTTTGAATCTTCAAGCTCTTCATCAGCTCTAAAGTCTGAAGGCCGAATACCGGAATATCAAAGCGACAATCTTGGCTTTTCTTAATTGTTTTGAAGAAAATCAAATCCTTTAATTTCAATTCACCTACGCGTTTAAGCATTTTATTAGTACCCTCAAATGCTTCTACTGCTATGACGGTTTTATCTTTAATGACGATACCTTGCCCAATATTCAAGTGAGCAATATTTTGGGCCATATTGATTCCAAATTCTAAAATATCAGATGAAGGCTGTTTCTTTGTTAAGGTCATCACACCCTCGGACGCTAAATGATCATCTAGAAATGATCGTGCATCCAAAACCGTACATCCTAGCTTAGTTATTTCTTCAACAAGTGATCCGAAAATAGTTTCCGCATTCAGCTCCTTGAGCTTAGCCAATATAGAAACTAGTTTTATGTCGGGATTAAGGCCTTTAAAAAGTCGGGTAGGCTTAATTTGACCAGCCATGATCACATATTTGCTTTCGAATGATTTTAAAGTTTTCAGTAATTGATTTACCTTTCCAAGGTCAAGTGAAACGTGGTCTTCTTGGGCGAATCCATCAATTAGCGAATCATCGGTTTCGCTTTTAATTGAAATCAATTTTAGAGGAATGCCTTTAGCTCTAATAATTTCAGTTAATAGGGCAGGATAACGCCCTCGACCTGCGATTAAGGTTATGGGCTCTCTGTTGTAATCAGTCGGCAAAAATTTTGAGTCCATTAGTCTTGAAGTTGAGGGTTTTTAAATGATCGTGGTCGGCTAAAGCTTTGATTATAAAAATCTGGCGTACTAATCAGCTTTGCTTCGGCCGCACAATCAGATGCTGTAGTACTAGGGAAAAAGATTACGCTGTCATTTTCAACTGAAATATAATCTTTAAATGCATTCCATCGGTCGGGGGTATCAGATAGATTTGAAGTATGATTCTTAATTGAATTGGCTAAATTATAATCATCACTTACGTAATAACTGGGGGCATTTATGTACTTAGTTGTGTTATTGGTTTTTAAACTAATATTTCCCTCATAGAGTGCGATGTGTAGTATATTATATCGATATGAAATAACCGCTTTTACCGAATATAGCTCTAATTTGCTATTGGGTATGGGTAAGTGAATTTCAAAAACGGATAGAGGAGACAGGCCATTTGATTTTACTATAATAGTTCCTTCATTAAGCGTACTTATAAAATTTGAAATTGAAGGTTCTCGATCCAAACGAATATTCTTATCCTGAAATACATTCTGTTTGAAAGATTGAATCCTAAATTGTGTGTTTTCTAACAGGCCGAATGTCGTGTTATTAGAGAGTTTAAAAAACACATAGTCAGAATCGCCTGTGCTCAGTAGGCTCTCGGAGTCTATTATCATTGAATCGTGAAGACGAATGGATCGATTGACCGTACTATTTTCAAAATTTACGGAATCTCCGGTCACGCTTGTGAAAAAGGCAATGCCGTATTTTTCAAAGTCACTACTAGAACTCGCCTCAAGATTCACTATGAATAATAAGGCAATGAAACAATATGTAATAACTGCGTTCACTCGAAGGATTATAATTTATTTCACGACAAAATTAACAATTTTGTTAGGGACATAAATTTCTTTTACTAGTGTCTTTCCAGATAATTGAGACTGTACGCGCTCACTTTCTTTAGCCTTATTAAAAGCATCCTCCTTTGTGTGGACTTTGGGTAATAAGGCATCGCCACGGTGTTTGCCATTCACTTGAAAGATAATTTTAACTGTAGAGGCGACTAATTTCTCTTTATCCGCTTTCGGCCATGCTTGTTCACTGATAGAAGATTTATGACCTAAAAGTGACCAAAGTTCTTCAGCTATGTGTGGTGCAAGTGGTGCAATTAATTGAAGGAAGGTTTCAATAACAGATTGAGGAATGGTCTCTGATTTAGAAAGTTGATT
>WTIG01000019.1 GCA_011522825.1 Puniceicoccaceae bacterium | reverse complement strand
AATGAACAACCTGAGTTCCATTGACCCAAGCATGGAGGAGCTTTCAAAACGTGCCAATAGCTTGCAAATTGAAGCCGATGACCTGAGCCAAGAGATACAGGCCTTGAGCGGTGGTTTTGACTTTGATCCAGAAATGATAGAAAGCACGATCAGCCAAATGACCACTTGGCAGGAATTAAAACGGAAATATGGCGGCAGTTTAGAAAGTTTACTCGAAGAGAAAGCCTCTCTTGAAAATAAAATAGCCATGCAAAGCGATATCGAGGGGTCGATTGAAAAGTTGGAGCTCAAATGTACTAAACTTGAAGAACAGTTAGCTAAAGAATCCGAACGTCTCTATAAAAATCGTAGCAAAGGGGCTGAAGCCTTAGCCAAGCAAGCCACGGAACTTTTGTTGCAACTGGGCTTCAAAAAAGCAAAATTAGAAATCGCTCTTTCAGAATCGGAGGATTTCACCGAATCGGGTAAACATAGTTGTAGCTTCCTCTTTTCTCCAAATGTCGGGCAGGATCTTTTGCCGCTGAATAAAATTGCTTCTAGTGGTGAAACCGCACGTGTGATGCTGGCCTTAAAAACCATTTTGGCGGATGTCGATAAAACGCCCGTTTTGGTTTTCGATGAAGTGGATGCCAATGTCGGCGGTGAAGTGGGGCGTACGGTTGGTAAAGAGATGGCTCGTATTGCTAACACGCATCAAGTATTCTGTGTCACCCATTTACCGCAAGTTGCTTCTTTAGGCTCGCAACATTTTATTGTAGAAAAGTTACAGGACGATTCTGAGACACAAGTCTCTATCAATCCAATTCATGGCGAGCATGAGCAACGCTTAGGTGAGATCGCCCGAATGCTTGGGGATCGAAATTCCAAATCAGCTTTAGACCACGCTAGTGAACTCCTTAGCTAAAACCAATTAGCTATAAAGCACACTTTGCTTTACTGGCTTTTATTCAGTAGGTTCTAAATCTGTAATCGCTTGAGTCAGTAACTCGTTATAAAATCCACTCAGTCCTGCATTTTTACTGAACCCTTTAATATTCGATATTATACGCTCAATTTCTTCTTCAGAGGCTTCATATTCTTCCACGCTAATCGATTTTAGATAAGTGATGATCGCCACATCTGAATAATTGCTCATATTGGACACTTCACCTTCTTTGAGTCGGAAGACCGCCTGGAATTCATACGGATTTACATCTTCTGGTCGGTTATTATAACTGAAATCAGGATAGTGCTCGACCGTTAAGCCTAGTGCCTCAGCACCGCTTTGAAAATCTTCACCAGATGCAATAATCGCTTTCAATTGTGATTTTAGCTCTTCGCCATAGGCACTGAAAGCAGATCGGAGTTCGCTTGTAATGTAGTCGTCTTTCACTTGATCGGCAACACTCTCAAAAGATGGAATCATTGAAGGTATCGTTCCTTTATAGAGCAAGACAACGTAACCATTGTCCGTCTTGAAAGGATCAGAGTAGTAGCGATCTGCATTTAGATCAAAGCCAGCTTGAAGTAAATTAGAGGGTAAGGCCTTGCCGTAGATTTCAGAAGCTGAGTAAGGCTCAACATCCGTAGCGGAAACTCCATATGCGGTCGATAAATTGGAAAAGGCTTCAGAGTCTAGCTCGATCGCTTGATCGTAGAGAGTGTATACAAATTCACTGGCTTGTGCTTCGGCTGCTTTACTTTGTTCCTTAGCGACCCAATTCGCTTTTGCAATATCCGCAACTAATTCAAAAGTAATGACTTCTACTGTATCCTCATTGGCAGATTCGTCTTCAGTTGCTTCTGCATCTAAATCAATAACAGTCTCTTTGCCTGCAAGGTACTCAGCATCAATAGCTTCTTTGTTGTTTGAATAATATTGCTTGAGTGTGTCGGTATCTGCCTCAGCAATTTGTGCGACAAGCGGGAAGAGAATGGAACTGGCTTCAATTTGTTCGTCCGTTTCGTAAGCGACTTGTTGCGTTTCGAAATATGCTTGGATGGCTGCTTCGCTGGTGTCGATATCAGGATCAAAAGTATTCGGGTCAATTTTGATGTTATACAAATTGTAAGCCTTATTTTGCTCATCCAATATGAACTGACTCTGTGGGCTGATGTAGAATCCAGGCCCTTCTATCACGGAGTTTAAGGAATCAATTTTATAATCCTCTATCAGAGTTTCTACAAATTGTTTTTCACTGAGTTCGGGATTCACATTCACTAAGCTGATGAAATTATTGTAGCTTTCTGGATCAAATGCACCTGACTCATCTTGAAAATAGGGTAAACTCTCAATATAGGCTTTGAGTGCTTCTTGGCTTGGATTCGGTAAGCCGATGTTTTCGATAAGGTAGAGTTGTGCAATACGATTGGCTAACTCGCTTTGAAATTGGTTCTGATTGCGAATTTCTGATTTTGTTCTCAACAAGTGGCTTAATCCAACAGTCCCAGCCAGTTCATCCATCACCCGTTGATTATTCACATCAATACCCAATAAAATACGTTCTTCATAGTTGCTATCATCGGTCGTTAATCCTGGCGTATTTCCGATGGTGAAAACGAAAGCAATAATGATCACTGCTAACAGTGAAATGAATATCCAACGCCCGTGGCGAATTAGGTGATTTTGTATCCAAGAGATCATAATAATGTATAAATAAAGAGTCGTTGTGTCTAAGTTTTAGACCTGCATCTGTCAATCTATTGCTAAAACCCTTAGGGAAAAATTATTTCTAGGGGCAGTCCTGAGTACTTGAGCAATCCAAGAAAGGTGAAACTTGAAGCATTAAAGAAAGCGTGAAAAAAGATCGTTTTATAAATCGAGCCGGTTGATTCATAAATCCGAGCCAAAATAAATCCGATAAAGACTAAAGGGATAAAAGAATTCAGGTTGTCATGAAGCAAAGCAAAGAGTGCAGCACTGATTAATTGAGCAATCAAAATGGTATGCCGTGCTTTCAGAAAACGATACAAACACCCACGGAAAATGATTTCTTCAACAACAGGGACGAAGGCCACTCCGAGAATGGCGATTATCAGGAAATCGAGCATCGGGATATCGGTTGCCAACAGTTCAACCAATGGCTGTACCGGAAACTCTTTGATCAGTGAAAAATGTTGGAGCAAGCCAAGGAAGCCACTCCAAAGTATGGAAATCAGCCAAATCATCGGAAGGAATTGAACAAATAGGAATAAGCTCTGTTTCAAATCTTCGCCCAGATTCAAGGGAACTAAGTTCAATCGTAGGCTATTTTCTTTCAGATAAAACTTTTGAAAAAGAATATAGTTGAGCAAGATCGGCCCATGTAGCGTTAAAATTGAAAGAAGGGCAATTTGTGAGTTCAACTCTATCCCCTCACCATCAGGAGGCTCCGGCATCCATGCTGCCAACAGGTTTTGGGCTAATAAGACCAAGAGAAATCCAGAAAAGATGAAGAGAAGAAAATCTATCCATTGAATATTCCACTGAGGCAAGGTCGATGGGTTCTGTCCCAGTTGCAGGGGGTTGCGATGTTTCTTTTGTGCCCAAATGAGAATGCTTGATAAAATGATTCCCAAGAAAGCAAATGAGACCACGCTCGCTAAGAAATTTGGCTCGTACTCTGTCATCGATAATTATCTCAATCGGAAGACTTCTTTACCGCCGACAAAAGTTGCCTTGACCTGACCTCGAAGCGTCCGTCCATTCCATGGACAATTTCTTGATTTGCTTTTGAAGGCTTCAGCATCAACCGTCCACTTTTGATCAGGATCAAAAATACAAACATCCCCCGAAGCACCCACGGATAAAGTACCCGCTGGCAAATCACAGATTTCTGCACCTTTATGTGTCATCAAGGCGATGACTTCTTTCAGTGATAATTCCTTGCTGTGGTAGAGTGTTTCTAGAGTACTGGCTAGGGCATTTTCTAGGCCGATAATGCCAAAGGGTGCTTTATCAAATTCGCAGTCTTTTTCCGTTGGCGAGTGGGGCGCATGATCTGTGGCGATACAATCTAGTGTGCCATCTTTTAAGCCTTCGATGAGGGCTAATCGATCCTTCTCCGTACGCAAAGGCGGGTTCATTTTAAACAAAGTATTGTAATCGCCGACACAAGCATCGGTAAACTCAATGTGGTGTGGGCTGGCTTCACCTGTCACATTGATGCCTCTTGCTTTCGCATTGCGAAGCAGTTCAACTGAATGATAGGAGCTGACATGTTGCATATGAATACGAGCGCCAGTCAGTTCCGATAAAATAATATTTCGGGCGACGATAATATCTTCTGCTGCCCTCGGCCATCCCTTGAGTCCCAACTTCAGCGAAACCTCGCCCTCATGCATCACCGCATTTTCCGTTAGACTGCCATCTTGGCAATGGTCCATGATTGGCAAATTATGCAGAGTCGCATACTCCACCGCACGTCGCATAATCTCATTATTCTGAATACAAAGACCGTCATCAGTCACTGCAACGATGCCCGCTTGCTTCAGTTGTCCAGTCGGAGCTAAGGCTTCACCTTTCATGCCCAAGGTCAAACAGCCCGTCGTGTAAACATGAATCACGGATTCTTTTTCAATGCTATTGTTAATCCGTTCTAGCGTTCCCGCATTGTCACAGACCGGGGAGGTGTTCGGCATACAAACTACGGAAGTATAACCACCGGCCGCGGCCGCTCTTGAACCACTGGCAATGTCTTCCTTGTGGGTTTGTCCTGGTTCACGAAAATGCACATGAATATCAACTAAGCCCGGTGCTACCACAAAACCCTTGGCATCAAAATGAACCGCTTTCTTTTTTTCTGAGTCGCTCAGTTTGTCGACAATCAAGCCATCCTTGATAAAGACATCACCAATGCCTTCTCGATTGTTTGCTGGATCAATCACCAACCCATTCTTTATCCAAGTATACTGTGTCATAATC
>WTIG01000201.1 GCA_011522825.1 Puniceicoccaceae bacterium | reverse complement strand
CCCTAGGATAGAGCGATCTTGAAAACCTACACCTGAACCTATTAAGAGCTCTAAATCGTCTAAGAAAGTGATACGATAACCATAACCCACTATATTTTGTAACTCATTATCAATTCCCTTTAATTTATCCGCACGATAACTTGTTGCATTTTGAAAAAACCATCTTTCAGAAAAAAACCATCGATAGATGAAATTCACATGATGACGATCTTGAGATATATGTTGCGTTCCATCACCTTGTTCTGTTTCGCGAAAATTATATTCTCCAGATAGTTGAAAAAGGTGAGGACTGTCCTCTTGTTGCACCTTCACATTACCTCTCAAATAAGTATGTGTATATTCTCTATCACCAAAAGATAGATTCATCCCCAACTTCAAATTTCCATTCCAAGATTTCGGCGCATCTATCAATTTAACCTTATCGTATAACTCTGTAATCAATTGAGACTTTAAGGCTTCCACTTCTTTGATTTCAGAGGATTGCTCGGATAATTGATTCTGGGATGCTTTTACTAATTCAACTTGTTCTGACGCTCCAGTTTCAATTTTATTTATGATGGTAAACGATTGAACTTTATCCTTAGGGATACTCATTTCCCCTAGAATATCTGACTTTAGAAGATAATAATCATCTGAAATAAGAGACTTAGATTCTCCGATTAATATTTCCCCTGAATTGAGAACGAGCTTAAGGCTGTTCGCAGGAAATAAAAAAGAGGTTAAAAAGAGATACGAAAGGAATAATCTAAATTTCATTATACAGCAGTTTCATTAAAACGTTGCTCACGTATAACAGTAATTTCAATAACTCCAGGATAAGACAATTCATTTTCGATTCGGGAGCGAATTCTCCGAGCAATTTGTCGACAACCAGCATCATCCACAATCTCTGGTTTAACAATCACCCGAAGCTCTTTGCCCGCTTGAATTGCATAGGCATCATCCACTCCTTGCTGCTCTTTAGCGATGTTTTCAATCGATTTAACACGCTGATAAAATCCGTCCACCGAAGAGGTTCTCACCCCTGGGCGAGTGGCAGAGATTGAATCTGCAATCATAACTAAGCTTGCATAGACACTTTCTGGCTCAACTTCTTTGTGATGAGCTGCGATAGCATTTACGACTAGGTCATCTTCGCCATGTTTCTTCATGAAATTGGCTCCTGCCATGGCATGACTTTCATGCCCTTCTTCTGTTAATGCCTTTCCAATATCGTGGTACAAACCGGCTCGTTTTGCTAAATTGACATCGTAGCCCAGTTCCGCAGCCAACAAGGCACAAAAATTAGAAACTTCTACAGAATGTTCTAAAGTATTTTGATTATTTGAAAGTCGATAGTTCAAATGCCCTAGCATTGTTAAAACATCATGGGGGACATCATTCAGTCTCAATTGAAGCACCGCTTTTTCCGCCACCTCTACCATGCTTGAGAAAATAGCGTCTTCAGAAGTTTTTACTGTTTCCTCAATATTAGCAGGATGGATACGCCCATCACGCACTAAAGCTTCGAGAGATATACGAGCAATTTCTCGACGGACGGGATCAAATGAAGAAACTAAAACCGAATCTGGAGACTCATCCATCATCAAGGTTGTTCCAGTGGCATGTTCAAAAGTTCGTATATTTCGACCCTCTTTTCCGATAATTCGTCCTTTGAATTCTTCGTTAGGTAACTGAACTAATGTTGCGGTAGCATCATTCAAAGACTGGCTGGATAATCGTTGCATACTAGCGAGCAATAATTTGCGTGCCTCGTCATTGATTTCAGATTCTGAGCGCCCTAATTTCTCTCTACGAATTGATTGAATCTCTGCCTCACAATCTTTTTCTGTAGCCTGTAAAAGAAGTTCCCTCGCCTCCTTTTGGCTCATTTGTGTGATTTGATGTAACTTTAAACGATAAAAACGCTCCAACTTCTTTGCATTATATTTAGCTTCGTCTAAAGATTTTTGCTCTTTAAGCAGTTCATTTTCCTTTGCGTTAAAATTATCCGCTTTTTCCTCAAGCTCTTTTTCTAATTTATTCGAAGCCTTTATTTTTTGTTCTATTTGGCTTTCTCTGGTTTGAATATCTAGTTCCTGTTTCGCTAATTTTTCATTCAGCTCTAAAGTTCTTTCCTTTATACTTATTTCAGCATCTTTTTTAAGATTTCTCTTCAATAAGCGGGTCTGTCGACTAGTTAACAGCATTACAAGCCCAACACCAAGAATTAGGCCAAGTACAAAGGTCATTATCGTGTCAGCATTCATATATTCTATTAAAATTAGAGCCAGTAGACTCTTAAGAATTCGCTGGGGTTACACGAAAGACTATAAGCAAAACTCAATATTTAGCAAATTTCAAGAGAAAGTTTTACCTCTTAAATTATCAACATCTTTCTCTAAACCAACGCTTTATGCCATCTGTTTCTCTTGTATTTAAAAGTCTATCTGCCTCAATCCACCCTTTTCGTGCAATATTCACACCTGCTTCATAGTAACTTAAATTCTTTATCGAATGAGCATCTGGGTTGATTGAACACATTAACCCACGCTGCACAGCCTGCTTCCAAAATCGCCAATCCATATCCAAGCGCTGAGGGTTAGCATTAATTTCAATAATCACTCGATTCGCAATTGCGGCATCAATCACTTTAGGAATATTTATTCTATAACCCTCACGTCGCAACAAAAGCCTTCCCGTAGGATGCCCCAACATTGTCACAGACGGACTTTCAATCGCTCGAATCACTCGTTGGGTCATTTCTTCTTCGGACTGACTGAAACTAGAATGCACCGATGCGACAACATAATCCAATCGCTCCAAAACCGATTCTTCCAAATCTAAAGTCCCGTCTTTCAAAATATCGCACTCAATGCCCGAAAAAGCCGTTACGGAAGAACTTCCTGATTGATTAAAGGCTTCAATTTGCTCGATCATCCTAAGCACCCGCTCTTCATTCAAGCCATTTGCTTGCACGCTGGATTTGGAATGATCCGCAAATCCTAGGTAAGACCACCCAAGTAATTCTGCCTGCTGGACCATTTCATCTAAAGTATTCATTCCGTCAGATAACGTTGTGTGATTATGAAAAACGCCTCTGATTTCCTGTTTTTCAATAAGTTTGGGCAAGGCATCATTTTCAGCTACTGAAATCTCACCTAAGCCCTCTCTTAATTCTGGCTCAATCATTTCTAAACCAAAAAACTTAAATAAATCGGCTTCCGTTTCGATATCCTTAACCGCATCGATTGGAATATTTTCTTCTGAGTCCTTATCAAAAATGCCCCACTCACTTAAGCGATAACCCATAGATAAAGCACGTTGACGCATCATTACATTATGGTCTTTAGAGCCCGTAAAATGATGCAGAGCAAAGACAAAGACCTGCTCGGAAACGATTCTCAAATCCGCTTGAATTCCATTTTCAAAACGCACACTCGATTTTGTTTCCCCTTTTGCGGTTATTTCTTTCACTCCTTCAATTTGAGTGAACCAATCCATGATCGGCCCTGGCGTATCTGAAGCTACGATAAAATCCAAGTCTCCCACAGTTTCTAAACGCCTACGGAAACTGCCAGCAACCGATGCCCTTTTAACCAAAGGTTGTGCCTCTAAGCCCTTGACTATATCTTGAACAAATCCCTGCACACTCCACCACAAATGACGTTTCCCGTATGCTTCTCGATTCGCAATTCCTGAGAGAATTTTTTCAGCTGATTTAGCCCCAAAACCATCTAATGCTTCAATTGCACCTGATTCGCAGGCTACTTTTAAAGCTTCGATTGTCTCGATACCCAATGCATCATGAATGTGTTTTACCTTTTTTCCTCCTAGACCAGGAATCTCTAAAAACTCAATTAAACCGGGGGCGATTGAAGCCTTTAAGTTATCATAAAAAGGCAAGTGACCCTCATGGTATAAAGTCTCAATTTTTAAAGCTAAGGCCTGGCCAATTCCTTGCAATGAAGCAATCTTTCCCTCTTGAACAATAGTATCAAAATTTTCTTCTAATCGTTCTAATGCCCGTGCTCCACTTTGATAGGCCCGAATCTTAAAACTATTCTCTCCTTTTAACTCAAGAAAGACAGCAATATCTTTAAGAATGCCTATGATCTGAGCTTTATCCATTATCAACGCCTAATCATTAAGAGCCTATGGAATAATGATAAACACAACCACCATAATCAAAGTTGGTAAGAGCGCAGATAAAAATAAATTCAAAGGAGAAATTCCGCCTTTAAAGAACCGATTGAGAAGACTCTGCCCAGCAGGATTAGGTGCATTGGCAATAACCGTTAAACCACCACCCGTCACAGCTCCTGCGACAACTGCATACTGTAACGATTTCGCTAGATCGATATCTTTAGCGTAATTCTGGTCAAATGCAGGTACTTGAGAAGCTAAGAAAGTAATCGCAGCGTTGTCATTAAAAGCGGTCAAAATAGTAGACCCAAAAAATAACATCTGCTCTGAAAGCATAGAAAGCACTGGTTCAATCCACCAACCTTGCAGACCTCCATGCGTCACCAAGCCAGCCAAGAAGAAACCAACCAGAAGCGGTGATTTGAGGCTGATAGCATTTTGGTGATGGTCGGTAGCAATTTTAAAAGCAATAAAGGTTAAAAATCCCCCAATGAACAATGCAGGATGATGTAAAGTGAAAACTGTCCAAGCTAAGAAAAGTAGATGTATGACAATCACCCAAACTGGAGCCGATACGACTTTTGATCCTTCAACTGCCCCTGACTCGTTTACACTCTTTGCTTCCAATTCTTTAAATTCTTTTTTGAACAAGACGAAATAAAGCGCTGTCGCAATAATAATACCTAAAGTGGCACGCCAGCCAAAATTGCTGAACATAAATGGAACATCCCAACCCCACTTACTTGCTACCATCAAA